>JALYMB010000147.1 GCA_030773935.1 Actinomycetota bacterium
GTGCGGGGCCGCGTGCTGGAGATCGCCTACGGATACACGACGGAGGACGACACCCAGCGGCTCGAGGACGCGTACGGTCGTCCGCTGGAGCCCGATTGGTGAGGCCGGGACCCCGGCGGCGCGCGTCGACACCCGCCCGCAGGGCCCCCTATACTGCGGAGAGCGTGTTCGACCGAAAGCTCTCCCATGCGCCGGCGGGTCCGGTGCATCTTTTTCGTCGGAGGTGATGCGGGGTCTCTCAAGATCCACGCGTGAACGACAGGATCAGGTCCCCCCAGGTACGTCTGGTGGGGGCCGACGGGTCGCAGATCGGGATCGTCGAGGTCCAGGATGCGCTCCGGCAGGCTCGGGACCTGGATCTGGATCTGGTCGAGGTGGCCCCGCAGGCCAGCCCACCCGTCTGCCGGATCATGGACTACGGCAAGTACAAGTACGAGCGGGACATCCGGCAGAAGGAGGCCCGCAAGAAGCAGACCAGGGTCGATGTGAAGGAGATCAAGTTCCGGCCGAAGATCGATCCGCACGACTACGCCACGAAGAAGGGCCACGTCGAGCGGTTCCTGAGGGCGGGGCAACGCGTGAAGGTCACCATCATGTTCCGCGGGCGAGAGATGGCGCACACGGAACTGGGCCGCAAGATCCTGGATCGGCTGGTCGTGGACCTCGCCGACATGGCGGTGGTCGATGCGGCGCCCAAGCAGGACGGCCGCAACATGATCATGGTGATCGCCCCGACCAAGAAGAAGGAGTCCGAGCACGCCGATCAGGCTGCGGATCAGACCTCCGCCGCGACCGAAGGATAGAACCCATGCCCAAGCAGAAGGCTCACAGTGCCACGTCGAAGCGGTTCCGGATCACCCGCAACGGGAAGGTCCTCCACCGCAAGGCGACGGGCAACCACATGCTCACGAAGAAATCCGGCAGCCGTCGCCGACGGATCGAGGGCATGGCCGAAGTCACCGCCGAGCGGACCAACATCCGCCGACTCCTGGGGAAGTGAATCCATGGCTCGAGTGAAGCGTTCCGTCCATGCCAAGAAGAAGCGTCGGGAGGTGCTCGAGGCCGCCAAGGGGTACACGGGCGTCCGGCGCAAGCGGTATCGGATGGCCAAGGAGCAGGTGCAGCACTCCGGCGTGTACGCCTATCGCGACCGTCGTGACAAGAAGGCGCAGTTCCGGCGCCTCTGGATCACCAGGATCAATGCGGGGGTGCGTCCCCACGGCATCTCCTACTCCGTCTTCATCAGTGGACTGAAGGCTGCCGGCGTCGAGGTCGACCGCAAGATCCTCGCGGACCTGGCCGTGCACGACCCGCAGGCCTTCGGGCAGCTCGTGGAGGCGGCCAAGCAGGCCAGCGCGAACGCCTGACCCCTCGCCCGGCCGCATCGCTCCATCCGGCCCCCTAGACTGCTCGTTGTCGGTCGTCGAGGGGACCCGTTGATCACCTCCGTCAGGAATCCGAACGTCGCCCAGGCCGTGCGGCTGAAGAAGCATGCGTTCCGAGAGGAGGACCGACGGTTCCTCGCCGAAGGGCCCCAGGCGGTCCGCGAAGCGCTTGCCGCCGACGGGATGCTGGAAACCCTGTTCGCGGTGGACGCCGTTGACCCGCTGGTGGTTCAGGCAGGCCGCTCGGGTGCCGAAGTTCACCTCGTGAGCGAAGACGTGATGGGCAAGCTCACGTCGACCGTGACGCCCCAGGGCCTGGTGGGCGTGGTACCGCACGTCGACGTGGGGCTCGATGCACTGCCGGCCGACGGCTGTGTCGCGGTGCTGCACGAGGTGCGCGATCCGGGGAACGCGGGAACCGTCCTACGGTCCGCCGATGCCGCCGGGGCCACAGGTGTGGTGTTCACCGAGACCTCGGTCGACGTCTACAACCCCAAGACGGTGCGGGCCTCCGCCGGCTCGCTCTTCCACCTTCCCGTGGTCCGTGCTGTCACCGCGACCGAGGCCATCGCCCATCTCCGCGCAGGGGGGTTCCGGATCCTGGCCATGGCTGCCGACGGAGCCGGTGACATCTACTCGGAGGACCTGTGGGGCCCGGTGGCGTTCGTGTTCGGGAACGAGGCGCACGGTCTTCCCGCAGACGTCGTACGTCAAGCCGACGCCGTCGTGCGCGTGCCGCACGCCGGCCGCGCCGAGTCCCTGAACCTGGCGGCGGCCGCCACGGTCTGCCTGTTCGAGTATGCGCGGCGTCGACGACAGGGTGCCCGGGAGGCGTTGGAGACGATCGTGGCGGCGTCTGCGCACGACATCCGCTCGCCGCTTACGGCCATGAAGGGGTTCGGGTACGCGCTGGAGAAGCGGTGGGACGCAATGTCCGACGAGCAGCGGGTCATGATGCTGCAGGGGATCGTGTATGACGCCGACCGCATGGACACGATCGTGCGTCAGCTCGTCGACGCGGCTCGCGTGGTGGCCGGAAGCCTGGAGCTCTTCGCGGAACAGGTGGATCTTGCGCGCCTGGTCGTGGATCTGGGCGAGCATCTCCGTCGGGATCCCGATCATCCCGCGCTGGTCTGGCGCGGCGACGTGGGATCGGTCATGGTCGATCCGTCCCGGCTCCGCACCACGCTCCTTGCGTTCGTCGAAGCGGCCGTGTGGTGGGCACGCGAGGGCGACGTCCTCGTGGAGGCGGAGCGCCACGACAAGCTCCTGCGCATGCGCGTGTCCCGCGCCGGCTCCGAGGTCGACTCCGCCGGTGCCGAGAGCTTGTTCGTGCCACGGAAGCCCGGCACGGGCGCCGGCAGCAAGATAGGGCTGTTCGTGGCGCGCGGCGTCGTCGACGTCCAAGGCGGCCGCACCTGGGGCGAGGTGGAGGACGGTCGCCTGGTGTTCCACCTCGAACTGCCCGTGTAGCCCACGTCGTCGCACGACATCGTTCCCGGCCGTGTGCGGTCGCCTTGTGCGTCTCCGTTAGACTCCGCAGCCATGGACCGTGCCGAGGCGCTCCGGGCGCTCGACGAGGAGCGTGACCGGGGTCTGGCGATGTTCGCCGGAGCCGACGATCTCGACACACTGGAGGCCGCGCAGACCGCCGTGATGGGCCGGCGATCTCGTTTCGGGGAACTTCAGCGTTCGCTCGGCGCGATGGTGGAGGACGACCGCCGGATCGTGGGACGCGCGGCCAACGAGGTCCGGACCACGCTCCAGGAGGCCCACGCGCAGCGCCTGGCGACGCTCCGCGGTGCGGCCGAGGAGCGTCTGCTGGAAGCCGATCGGCTCGACCTCAGTCTGCCGGGACGCAGGGCTCGGCGCGGCTCGCTCCACCCCCTCACCCTGGTGGAGTACGAGCTCGTGGACATCTTCCAGCGCCTGGGATTCCGGGTCGCCGAGGGCCCCGAGATCGAGGACGACTGGCACAACTTCCAGGCTCTGAACATCCCGCCCGATCACCCGGCCCGCACCATGAGGGACTCCTTGTACGTGGACGTGCCGGGCCACCCGGAGCTGCTCCTGCGCACCGAGACCTCGGCCGTCCAGGTCCGCACGATGCAGTCGCAGCCCCCGCCGGTCTACGTGGTTGCGCCCGGACGCGTGTACCGTCGCGAGACGGCCGACGCCACCCACTCGCCCGTCTTCCACCAGATCGAGGGACTCGTCGTCGACCGTGGGGTCACCTTCGGCGACTTGGCCGGAACGATCGAGACGTTCACC
>JALYMB010000148.1 GCA_030773935.1 Actinomycetota bacterium
CGGCGCCGCCGTGTACATGGAGAAGGTGGCCGTCGGCGCCGACGCCGCCGAGGCGATCGACATCACGGCGCCGCCCGACGAGAACGTGCGCGCGGTTGCGAAGGCCAAGGGGGTCCGGCCCGAGGAGATCGCCGTCACGATCCTGGACCGCCCGCGCCACGAGACGATCATCGAGGCGGTGCGCAGCGTCGGCGCGGCCGTGCACCTGATCACCGACGGCGACGTCGCCGGCGCGATCGCGGCCGCGAGCACCAGACGAAGCGGCATCGACCTGCTGTTCGGGATCGGCGGCACCCCGGAGGGCGTGATCGCGGCGGCAGCGCTCAAGTGCCTCGGCGGCGCGATCCAGGGGCGCCTGTACCCGCGCAACGAGGAGGAGCGCCGCGCGCTGGTGGACGGCGGCTACGACATCGACAAGGTCCTCACCAACGACGACCTCGTGTCGGGCAAGGACGTGTTCTTCGCGGCCACCGGCATCACGACGGGCGATCTGCTGGAGGGAGTGAAGTACTGGCCCGACGGCGCCACGACCTACTCCATGGTCATGCGCTCGCGCTCCGGGACGGTGCGCTACGTGGAGGCGCATCACGAGTTCCAGAAGCTCGAGCGGTTCTCGCCGATCGAGTACCGGCGCTAGTCGGGCAGGGCGTACGCACCGGTCCCCGTCTTCACGACCTCGCCGTCGCGCACGGCCGCGGCGAGCTCGGCAAGCACCAGCCTGCGGACGTCCTTCGTCGTGAACGGGTCCAGGTAGCCGCGACGCAGGGCACGGTCCTGGATCACGGTCCAATGCAGCGGGGCGGCCTCCTCGCGCAGCACGGTCAGCACCGCCTCGCGCACCTCCATCAGCGCAGGGGCGCGATGACCCGTTCGGCAACCAGCTCGAGCATCTCGGGCTCGGGCAGCGCGAACGGCAGGACCCAGGGGCTGAGGATGAGCTCCTCCACCCCCATCGCCTCGAAGGCGGCCACGCGATCCAGGACCTGTTCCGGCGTGCCCGACAGAGTGTCGGCGCGCCAGTCGTTCCACGACTCCCCGTCCAGCGCCCGGCCGGGCATCGACGCGCGCGCCCGCTCCCACAGGGCGGCCACCGAGGCGTCGTCCTGTGCGATCAGGCCGTAGAGACCCACCGTCCGGCGGAAGGTGGCCGGATCGCGGCCCTCGGCCTCGCACGCCGCCGCGACGTCGTCCACCTTGCCGGCGTAAGCCCGCGGCGACATCCGCCACACGACGTTCCATCCGTCGGCGTGGCGCGCCGCCAGCCGCAACAGCCGCGGGCCGCCCTTGCCGCCCACCCACACGGGTGGCCGCGGACGCTGCACGGGAGGGGGCAGCAACCGGGCCGACTTCAGCTCCAAGCCGCCGAAGGTGCCCGAGGCCTCGTCCCCCCCGAGCAGTGCCTCCAGGACCTGGAGGGCCTCCTCCAGCGAGGCGAACCGGTCCCCGACGCTGCCGTACCGGTAGCCGAACGCGGTGAACTCGTCCTGGAACCAGCCGGCGCCGATGCCCAGGTCGATCCGGCCGCCGCTGATGGAGTCCAGCGTCGACACGGTCTTGGCCAGGAGCGAGGGGTGCCGGAAGGGCGCGCCCAGCACCAGCGTGCCCAGGCGAACGCGTTCGGTCAGCGCGGCCACCCCGGCCAGCGCGGTGAGGGGTTCCAGGGACCCGTGGAGCGGTTCGGGCGCGCCGTAGCGCGCGAACGTGTACAGGAAGTGATCGGACAGCCACACCGAATCGAAGCCCAACCGCTCGGCGTCGGCGGCGACCCGCGCCACCGCCGCGAACGAGACCGGCGCGCCGTCCTGTGGCATCGAGAAGTCGTAGTGCGGGAGCGCCAGACCGAATCGCATCACAGGTAGCGAAGCACGTCGGCGGGGCCGGCGACCTCGGTGTGCGGTGGCACCTCGATGCCCGCGGGGATCTTCAGGCGCGGATAGATCGAGATGTCGTCGGCCATGTGAACGCCCGCGTGGACCGTGACCTCATCGCCGAGCGCCACGAGCCGCTCGATCCTGGTGACGGCGTCCAGCTCGGAGCGGAGCTCCACCATGGAGCCCACCACCACCTCCGACAGCTGCGCACCCGCTCCGATGAGGGCACCGTCGCGGACCTGCGAGCGCTCCACGTGGGCCCCTTCACGGATCTCCACGTCGTCGTCCAGGTTGGACTCGGTGATCGACACGCCCTTCGCGATCTCGCAGAAGCGCCCGATCCGGACCGCCGGACCGATGTTCACGCTCCCCTCGGCGATCTTCTCGGCAAGCGTCGTCCCCGATTCGTCGTCGCGCTGCTGCAGCGATTCCGGGGCGATCCAGACGTTCTTCTCCGGATCGAACGGCGGCCCCAGCAGACGGTCGACGGACTCGAACCGGCCGTGCAACACGTCCACCATCGTCTCCAGGAAGTCCTCCACGTTGCCCAGGTCGCCGATCTTGCGGACGGGGTGCACGTACACGGGGTGGCCGTTTCCCACCAGCCACGGCAGGAGATCCTTGCCGAAGTCCAGCCGCTGCTCGCGGAGCTTCTCGATGTCGGGGTGCCGGCAGATCTCCCGGAGCCGCTCGGTCTCGATCAGGTAGAAGCCGGCGTTCGTCATCAGGGGCATCCGGCTGAACTCCTCCTCGGATCCCACGTGGAAATGCTCGCGCAGCTCCGCGAGCGTCGGCTTCTCCACGAAGTCGGTGATTCGTCCGTCCGGGTCGGCCAGCATGACGCCGTACTTCTCGGCCACCTCGTCCGGCGGGCGGGTCATGGCGGCGATCGTGGCGACGGCGCCGTGCTCCCGGTGCGCGGCCACCATCGGTTCCAGGTCGAAGTCGATGATGGAGTCCGTGGGGAACACCAGCGCGCGTTGCGTGATGTCCCAGTGATCGATCATCCGCAGAGCGGAGTCGGCGCTGCCCGTGGACAACATGTCGTACTTCACCGGCGAGTACTTCACGTCGACGCCGAAGCCCTCGCCGTACCCGATCATGACCTTGATCTGGTACCGGTTCTCCTTGCCGTGGGCGATGATGTAGTAGTCCTTGATCCCCTCGCTGGAGAGGATCTGCACGACCCACCGGATCAGCCGCCGGCCCAGGAACGACATGGCTGCCTTGGATCGCAGGTATCCCGGGGCCTTCAACGTCAGCGGGCGGGCCCGGATGCCCTGACCACCCGCGAGCCCGATTCCCACGAGATCGGTCAGGTCCGCCATGGGACCATGATATCCGCGCGCCATGAGGTGGAACCGTCCGCCCGTTCGAACGACCGGGGGGTGTTCTCCTAGGGAGAGGGAGAGGCCACGATGGCTTCGGGACCCACCTCGCCGCGAAGGACCACGGCCCCCCTGGCATCGGTGACCTCGACCGTGTGGAAGTCGGACAGGTCCCGGGCGTTCTGGACCAGGGGCGCGGCACCGCCGTCTGTGTTCAACCGCCGGATCGGGTCGCCGACGCGGAGGCGCTGACCGGTGACGTCGTTCACGATCCACACCTCGTACGGTGTGGCGTCGACGTCCGCCGGCGGGAGCCCGGCGACCGTCACCATGACGAAGTCGGTGATGGACGGCGAGACCAGAGTCAGCACGGAGCCGCCACCGAGCCGGCCCGCGGGCGGCGCGAGCGTTCCCAGGTACACGCGGTTCGCGGGGTCGACGGC
>JALYMB010000149.1 GCA_030773935.1 Actinomycetota bacterium
GGTCTCGGGCGGCCGTACCACCACCGCCGGCTCCTGGAATCGCATCCAGGCGCCGTACCCGATCGCAAGGATCAGGATGATGCCGATGAAGGCCCCGAGGCCCGGCTCGTTCGTCACCACCAGCAGGAACTTCAGGACCCCGAAGACCAGCACGCCGAACCCCAGGTACGCGCTGATCCTGGATGCCGGCTGGCCGACGTCGATGCCCTGCCCGGCCAGCTGCATGCCCTCCCAGATCAGCAGCGCGATCGCGAGCAACCCGGTGAGCAATCCCGCCCAGCTCGCGCTCCCGCCCCACATGCTGAACTTGATGCACACGTCGCCGGTGCCCACGAGGGCGCCGAGATCGCCGAGGTCCACACACGACTTCTGCCAGGAGAAGAGGAAGCTGTCCAGCAGGAGCAGCAATGACCCCCCCATGAGGATCTTGCTGGCGGTGGACAACTTGGTCATGTCGAAGCTCGAACCGGATGACGACATACGCACTCCTTTCGGTCCCTCCCACGCGGGCACACCGGGCCCGGCGCACCGTCGGGTGCAGGAACGTGCCGAGTGAACACCCGGCCCATAGACGAGTCAAACACTCGAGCGAGGGGTGACCGTGAACGCAACGACCGCCGCGATCGCGGCCGAGGCTACGGCCACCCACGGCGCGAGCGTCGCCTTCGTGAAGGGCGGCGGGTTGAGGATCGCCAGTTCCGCGCCGGCGCCGGCCGCGATCGAGAGCAGCCCGACGATGCCGGAGACGCGGCGACCGGGCCACCGGCGGGTCGCCCAGAGCGCCAGAGCCAGGGCGCCCGCGACCGCGGCAACCAGCGACCATCGCGGTGGGAGGCCCCACGCTCCGAACCATCCCGATCCCACGCCGAAGCGCGTCCAGGGGAAGACCGTCGATCCCACGAGGACGGTCAGCGCGCCGCCGGTGACGGCCCACCACCGCGGCATCGGGGCACGGTCGGGCTCCGCGAGCGCCTCCGCCGCCGCGTCGGGAGGCAGGCACTCCGGCCCGAGGACGGCGCCGCGCACCGGCACCGCGCAGGCGATGCACAGGGTCCGCCCGCACCGTGCGCAGCGTGCCACCGAGGCAGAGCCGGGGTGGGTCTCGCACCGTTCGGCGCTCTTCGTGGTCTCCGTGGGCATGGAGGAAGCCTACGGCGGCTGGGGGTCGACGTCGCGCCCACCGCGGACGCCCCGCGGCTCAGGCTGCCGCCGTGAGTGCGTGACGGCAGCCGACCAGGTGAAGGTCGTGCCGGTCACGCGTAGGTGAAAGAGGTCGACGCTGAGGGGCCGTCGAGGCGGGGGCGCCAGAGGACTCGGTATCCCGAAGGGTTCGCGAGTAAGGCTGCTGCGAGAGCGGGCTTCACCGTTCGATCGCAGAAGACGCTCTCGCGTGGGACGTAGGAAACCTGCAAGCCAACACCCCGGGATGAGGGCTCCGGAATGATGCTTATCGGGCGAGAGGGGAAGCTCTGTGTCGAGTAGCAGATGGAGGGAGGCGAAGAACCGACCTCGAGAACGCCTCGGATGCCCGAGTCCGAGAAGAAGTAACGGGCGAACGTGACGGACGGGCTCAAAGTAGAGCTGCTCGGAACGGCTACAGGAGGTCCAGTGCAGGCGGAGAGCGCCGAGGACAAAACGAGAACCGAACCGATCCCCCAGCGCGTCCTACCGGTACGCATGAGCGGAGGCTACTACCAAGCGCTACCTCACCTGGAGTCGAGGTCGAAGAGCGGGAGCTGCCTTCAGCCGATACGTCCCAAAGAGAGATCACGCGCTGCATCGCCGCGGACCCCGATTCGACCTCTCGCCCAGATGGGAGCCGGCCCGGCCCGTGCCTGCTAGCGTGCCCGCCATGGGATCGCGGATCGCCGTGCTGGTGTCGGGCGGCGGTACCAACCTGCAGGCCCTGCTCGACGATCCCGGCATCGCGCCGTCGGTCGCTGTGGTGCTGAGCGATCGCCCCGGTGTCCGGGCGCTGGAGCGGGCCGCGGAGCGGGAGGTGGAGACGGTCGTCGTCGAGCCGGCCGGGTTCGACGACCGAGAGGCGTACACCGTCGCCGTGCGGGACGCCCTGCGGGGCCGCAACATCGACATCGTGGTGAACGCCGGCTTCATGCGTGTGCTGACCGGGACGTTCGCCGACGCCTTCGCGGGCCGGTGGCTGAACGTGCACCCCGCGCTCCTGCCGTCGTTCCCCGGTGCGCACGCCGTCGCCGACGCTCTCGCGTGGGGCGCCAAGGTCACGGGCGTGACGGTGCATCTGGTGGACGAGGAGGTCGACCACGGTCCGATCGTGGCGCAGGAAGCGATCGCGGTCCACGACGGCGACGACCGGCAGTCGCTGGAGGCGCGGGTCCACGAGGTCGAGCATCGCCTGCTCCCGGCGGCCGTGCGAGCGCTGATGGAGGGACGCCTGGATGTGGAGGGCCGACGCGTGATCGTCCGGGAGGCGACGTGAACGAGCTGCGACCGGTCCGCCGGGCTCTGCTGGCCGTCTCCGACAAGTCGGACCTGGAGGAGCTCGGGCGGGGCCTCCGCGACCTCGGCGTCGAGCTCGTGGCCAGCGGGGGCACGGCGACGGCCCTGCGGGCCGCGGGCCTGGAGGTGACGCCGGTCGAGGACGTCACGGGTTCGCCGGAGATGCTGGGCGGGCGGGTGAAGACCCTTCATCCCCGGATCCACGCGGGGATCCTCGCCGACCGGCGCAGGCCCGAGCACGTGGAGCAGCTCGCGGAGCACGGGATCCAGCCCTTCGAGCTCGTCGTGGTGAACCTGTATCCCTTCCGCGAGACAGTGGCCGCCGGCGCCGGCTCCGAGGACGTGATCGAGAAGATCGACATCGGCGGGCCTGCCATGGTGCGCGCCGCCGCCAAGAACTTCGAGTCGGTGGGCGTCGTGGTGGATCCCGCCCGCTACGAGATCGTGCTCGACGAGCTGCGGTTGGAGGGAGGTCTCACCCGATCGACGCGCTTCGCGCTGGCGTCCGAGGCGTACGCGCACACGGCGGCCTATGACGCGGCCGTGGCGTCCTGGTTCGCGCACCGAACCGACGACGACACGCTGCCCTCCTTCGTGGGGCTCGCGCTGGAGAAGGCGGACGATCTCCGGTACGGGGAGAACCCGCACCAGCGCGGGGCCCTGTACCGCGAGATGGCGGGGCCGGGCCCGCTGGGTGGCGCGGAGGTCCTGCAGGGCAAGGCCATGTCGTTCAACAACTGGCTCGACGTGGATGCGGCGCTGTCCCTGGCCTCGGCGCTGCCGGTGAACGCGGCCGTGATCGTGAAGCACAACAACCCCTGCGGCGCGGCTGCCGGGTCGTCGCCCGCCGACTCCTACCGGAAGGCCTTCGCGTGCGACACCGTGAGCGCGTTCGGCGGCATCGTGGCGTTCCACGGCGAGGCCGACGGTGCCGCGGCCGACGCCATGCGCGAGGTCTTCACCGAGGTGGTGGTCGCGCGGGGATTCACGGCCGAGGCCATGGGCGTCTTCGCCGAGCGCGAGAATCTGCGCGTGGTGCGGGCGCCGTCGGATGCGGGGACCGGACTCGACGTGCGTCCGCTGCAGGGAGGCGCGCTGGTGCAGGACCGCGACGTGGTGATCGAGGGCCGCGCGGACTGCAAGGTCGTGTCCTCACGCGAGCCGACGGCCGGTGAGTGGGACGATCTCCTGTTCGCGTGGCAGGTGGCGTGGCGCGTGAAGTCCAACGCCATCGTGTTCGTCAAGGATGCGGCGACGGTGGGGATCGGTGCCGGGCAGATGTCGCGCGTGGACTCTGCGTGGATCGCGGCGCGCAAGGCGGGGGAGCGCTCGACGGGCGCCGCCATGGCCTCCGACGCGTTCTTCCCGTTCCCCGACGCCCTGCAGGTTGCCGCGGACGTGGGCGTGACGGCCGTGATCCATCCCGGAGGGTCGGTGCGCGACGAGGAGGTCCTGCAGGTCGCGGAGCGTCACGGGGTGGCGGTCGTGGTGACCGGTCGCCGGCACTTCCGCCACTAACACGCGCTGTCGCTAGGTCGGCTGCCCCTGCGAACGATCGCGCGGCGAGAACTCGTTGCAGGTGTACGAGGCCTTGATCAGGCCGCGCACGTACTTGCAGGTGCCGGTGGACGTCCGCGGGAACATGAACTCGCAATGATCGCAGCGGACCTCAGGCTTCGGCGCGGGCCGGTACGCGGCCTGTTCCTTCGTGAGCCCCCAGGTCTTCGGCATCGTCGCCAACTCTAGTCCGGTTCCGGCTCCGACGGGAGCGGCCGGCTCGACACGGCTCGGGTCTCGGTTTGGTCGTGGCGAAGGACCCACGGGTAGGATGCGGGCCGTGACGGCCACGATCATCGACGGCAAGGCGATCGCAGCGCAGATCCGGTCCGAGGTCGCCGAGCGCGTCCAGGCTCTCCAGGAGCGCGGTGTGATCCCCGGCCTCGCCGCCGTCCTGGTGGGCGACAACCAGGCCTCACGCATCTACGTGGGTGCCAAGCACAAGGCGAGCGCCGATGTCGGGATCCGTTCCGAACAGGTGGATCTCCCCGCGTTCGTGACCGAGGACAACCTGCTGGCGACCATCCGGCGGCTGAACCGTGACCCCGAGATCCACGGCATGATCGTGCAGCTGCCGCTGCCCGGCCACCTCAAGGAGCTCTCCGTGCAGATGGCAGTGGACCCCGCGAAGGACGTCGACGGCCTGCACCCCATCAACGTCGGGATGATGATGCGCAGCGATCCGACCTTCCCGCCGCCGACTCCCTACGGCATCGTGGAGCTGCTGCTGCGCTCGGGCACCGAGCTCGAGGGGCAGGAGGTCGTGGTCGTGGGCTACGGCGAGCTGGTGGGCGCGCCGCTGTCCATCATGCTCGCCCAGGACTCGATCCGGGGCAACGCCACGATCACGATCTGCCATGCCAGGACCCGCGACCTCACGTCGCACACCCGACGCGCCGATATCTTGGTGGCGGCGGCGGGTGTGCCGCAGATGATCACCGGCGACATGATCAAACCCGGTTCCACCG
>JALYMB010000150.1 GCA_030773935.1 Actinomycetota bacterium
GACGACGCGGAGCTGACCCGCAGGGCCGACGAGGCGTATGCGCAGATCGCTCGGCCGGTGCCCGCGGACGACGGATCCCCGATCGTGAGGGGCGTCGACCTTCGGGCCGGCGCCCTGCCGGGTCTGCCCGCCTCGATCGCCGGCCGCGTGATCCTGCGGGCCGCGTTCGACCTGGGTGCCTCGGTCACCCGCGCGGACGTCCTGGCCGTTCTCGATCTGGCCGGCGGCCGGCCCGGAAGACAGCGTTCCCTCTCGATGGGATTGCGAGCTCGCCGAGACCGGGCGTATGTTCACCTCGCTCGCACTTCCTCCGAGCGCTGAGTTGTCGGAGATCCACGCAGACGGGAGGTGCGGTGGCGGTCACCCAACGGATCCAGGATCCCCTCCCTACACTGTCGGCACACGTGCAGGCCTACGAACCCGACATCGACCGCATCCTGATCACCTCCGAGGAGATCCAGGACAAGCTCCGTGACATGGGCGAGCGCATCTCGGCCGACTACGCCGGGAGCCAGCTCCTGCTGGTCGGGGTCCTGAAGGGGGCCTTCGTGGTGATGGCGGACCTGGCCCGTCACATCCGGCTGCCGCTCGAGTTCGACTTCATGGCGGTGGCCTCGTACGGCACGGCCACGAAGACCTCCGGCGTCGTGCGGATCCTCAAGGACCTGGATCACGAGCTCGAGGGGCGGGACGTCCTGCTCGTCGAGGACATCGTGGATTCGGGCCTCACCCTCAACTACCTTCTGAGGAACCTCCGCGCTCGCCGGCCGGCCTCCCTCGAGGTCGCGGCGCTGCTCCAGAAGAAGGACATCCAGCAGGTCCCGATCGAGCTTCGGTACCTGGGCTTCGACATCCCCAACGAGTTCGTCATCGGCTACGGCCTCGACTACGCCGAGCGGTACCGCAACCTGCCGTATATCGCCACCCTGAAGCCCGAGGCCTACGGCGCCACCTGATCGGGGAACCCCGCCCGCCGCACGGGCGCCCCAGAGCCATATGCGGCGCCTGTCGATCCTGCTCCTGCTCGTGCTGTCGGCCACGGTGGCCTGTGGCGACGGCGCTGCCGGCGACGGCACCAGTGGGATCGAGGGACGCGTCACGATCGGACCGCAGTGTCCGGTGATGCAGGAGGGAAGCCCCTGTCCGGATGCCCCATACGTGGCGACGGTGCGGGTTCTGCGCGACGGAGCGACGGTGGCGAACGGACGCTCGGGCCAGGACGGTTCCTTCCGCATCTCGGTCGCGCCCGGCGAGTACGTCGTGGACGCCGTGCCGCTCGAGGAGAACGGCATCGCCATGGTTCGCGTCCAGCCACGCGTCGTCGTCACGGCCGGCGGCTACACACAGGTCGACCTGAGCTTCGACAGCGGCATCCGATAGGCCTCAAGGCCGTCGGCCGCGCGGCCGACCCTGTTGTCGAGGGACGGTGCTACCATCGCCGTCAGGGCCCGGTCGCCACGTGCGGACCGGCCTGCGGCGTCTGCGCCGCCGTACGGAAGGAAGTGGCTCCTGACCCAGGCCGAGACCACGTTGCGACGCATCCTCCGCACGCCCACGTTGTGGATCCTTCTGGTCGCCGGCGCCCTGCTGCTGGCGCTCTCGCTCGCGAACCAGGGCGCGCCACCCACCGAGCTCACCTTCAGCGAGTTCCAGGCCGCCGTCGCCGCCGGTGATGTGGCCGACGCGAAGTTCCTCGAGTCCTCCCACACGATCACGGGGAAGCTCGCCAGCGACGGAACCACCTACACGACGCACTATCCCGGCGAGTCGCAGAGCGAGATCGTGAGATCGCTGCAGCAGAACGATGTCAGCATCGACTCGGACCCCCAGAACAACACGCCGATCCTCCTCACCCTGATCCAGGTTGTGCTGCCGGTGGCCCTGCTGGCCGGTGTGCTGGTCTGGATCATGAATCGCTCCCAGGGCGGCGGTGGTCGCGTGATGCAGTTCGGCCGCAGCAAGGCCAAGCTGGTGACGAAGGACCAGCCGAAGACCACGTTCGTCGACGTCGCCGGTGTGGACGAGGCGATCGAGGAGCTCGAGGAGATCAAGGAGTACCTCAAGTCGCCCGCCAAGTTCCAGGCGATGGGCGCGAAGATCCCGCGCGGCGTGCTGCTGTTCGGTCCGCCCGGCACCGGCAAGACCCTTCTCGCCCGAGCGGTGGCCGGCGAGGCCGGCGTGCCGTTCTTCTCGATCAGCGGCTCGGACTTCGTGGAGATGTTCGTCGGGGTGGGGGCCTCCCGGGTGCGTGACCTGTTCGAGCAGGCGAAGGCGGCGGCGCCCGCCATCGTGTTCATCGACGAGATCGACGCCGTGGGACGCCAGCGCGGGGCGGGTCTCGGCGGCGGCCACGACGAGCGCGAGCAGACGTTGAACCAGCTTCTGGTCGAGATGGACGGGTTCGACCAGCGTTCCACCGTGATCCTGATGGCGGCCACCAACCGCCCCGACATCCTGGATCCCGCCCTACTGCGACCCGGCAGGTTCGACCGGCAGGTCGTGATCGACCGGCCGGACCTGGAGGGACGGAAGGCGATCCTGAAGGTGCACGCTCGCGGCAAGCCCCTGGACCCCGGCGTGAAGCTCGACGTCCTGGCGCGTCGAACGCCCGGCTTCACGGGCGCCGACCTCGCGAACGTGATCAATGAGGCCGCGCTGCTGGCGGCCCGGCGCTCGAAGAAGACCATCACGATGCCCGAGGTCGAAGAGGCGGTCGACCGGGTGATGGCGGGTCCCGAGCGGAAGTCGCGCGTGATGGACGAGCGTGAGCGGCAGTTGATCGCGTACCACGAGGGCGGACACGCCATGGTCGCCCACGTCCTGCCAAACACCGACGAGGTCCACAAGATCACGGTGATCCCGCGCGGCCGCGCGCTGGGGTACACGCTCACCCTGCCGGTGCAGGACAAGTTCCTCATGACGCGCGAGCAGCTCCGTGACGAGCTCGCGATGTTGATGGGCGGCCGTGTGGCCGAGGAGATCGTTGCGGGCGACGTGACCACCGGCGCGCAGAACGACATCGAGCGCGCAACGAAGGTGGCGCGCCAGATGGTCACGGAGTACGGCATGTCGGACTCGATCGGCCCGCGGACCCTCGGACAGAAGCAGGGGGAGGTCTTCTTGGGCCGCGACTGGGGATCCACACCGGACTACTCCGACGCCGTGGCCCTGGAGATCGACACCGAGGTCCGGTTCCTGATCGACGAGGCACACGACGTCGCGCTGGAGGTGCTCAGCGAGAACCGCGAGAACCTCGACCGGCTCGCCGACCTGCTGATGGAGAAGGAGACCCTGGACCGCGACGAGGTCGAAGCGTTCTTCCGCCGTGTCGAGAAGCGATCGCCGCGCGAGCCCGAGGTGCGCTCGGCGGGGCTCGCCGTGTCGAGGCAGGCGATGCGCTCGCCGCACGATCAGCGGCCGCCGTCGACGCCCGGCACGCTCTCGTAGGATCCCCGCCCCCGATGGAGAGATGGGCGTCGTTCGACTGCTACGGGACCCTTGTCGATTGGCACGGGGGCATCCGTTCCGAGCTGGCACGGATCTGGCCGGATGCCGACGCCGATGCGCTCCTCGCGCGGTATCACTCGACCGAGCCGCAGGTGCAGGCGGGGCGCGGCATCCCGTATCGCGACGTGATGGCAGAGACGCTTGCCCGAGTGGCTGCGGCGGAAGGTCTGACCGTTCCGGCCGGGGAGCGGGACGCGCTGGGCGCCTCGCTGCCGTCGTGGCGGGTCTTCTCCGAGGTGCCGGGGGCGCTCGAGGAGCTGCGGGCGCGCGGCTGGAAGCTCGCGATCCTGTCCAACACCGACCGCGATCTGCTCGACGCCTCGCTCACCGCGATCGAGGTGCCGGTGGACCTCACGGTGGTGGCCTCGGAGATCGGCTCGTACAAGCCGGCGCACGGGCACTGGACGGTGTTCCGCGAACGGTCGGCCGCGCCGAGCGACCGCCACGTGCATGTGGCGGCCAGCCTGTTCCACGACATCGCGCCGGCAGCCGAGCTCGGTCTCACGGCGGTGTGGATCGACCGTGAGGGCGAGACCAGCGACCTGCCGCGCGCGATGACGTTGCCCGACCTCGCGACGCTGCCCGATTCCTTGGACGCCCTGGTGGCCGGGTAGCATGGCCGCCGTGAACGGGCTCCCCGACAATCCGGGCTTCGACGAGGCGATGGTTGAACAGGGCGTGCGGCTGATCCTCGAGGGGATCGGTGAGGACGCCGATCGCGCGGGCCTGCGCGAGACGCCGGAGCGCGTGGCGCGCATGTACCGCGAGGTCTTCGCCGGGATCGGGCAGGACGCCTCGCAGCTCGTCACGGTCGTCGAGGGCGCCGACCACGACGAGATGATCATGGTCCGCGACATCCCGTTGTTCAGCATCTGCGAGCACCACCTGATCCCGTTCAGTGGCAAGGCCCACGTGGCGTACATCCCGAACAAGGCGCAGCAGATCACCGGCCTGTCGAAGGTCGCCCGCGTCGTCGACCTCCTGTCGAAGCGGCCGCAGGTACAGGAGCGGCTCACCACGCAGATCGCCGAGGCGTTGGACTCCGCGCTGGAGCCCCGCGGCGTCTTCGTGGTGATCGAGGCCGAGCACTTCTGCATGACGATGCGCGGGATCAAGAAGCCCGGCGCCCAGACCGTCACCTCCGCGGTGCGAGGGCTGTTCCGCACGGACGCCCGCACGCGCCAGGAGGCCATGCAGCACATCGGCATGCGCTGACCGGTCGCGTCGGATCGACGGTCGGTGTACGGTCGCCGCGTGCGGCACGTTCCATCTGCGCGATGGCCGGCGCGGACGGGGCCGAGGCTCGTCGCCGTGTGCGCCGTCGTCCTCGTCCTCCTCTCCACGACCGCCCAGGGTGACCCTGTTCCCACGCAATCGGCCCGCGACCGGCCCAGGGTCGGCTGGATCTGCGCCCGGTGGACCGAACGCATGCGTGCCGATGTCAACGGTGACGGCAGGGTCGACAGGATCCTGTCGTACGTTCGGACCGCTCCGAACTCGACCTGCGACGAGTCCGCGCTCCCGCCGCGCTGGTGGATCACGGTGTTCATGGGCACCGCGGGTCGGATCGATCGCGAGGTCCGCTGCGATTCGTCCTCGTTGATCTGCTTCGTCGCCGTGGTCGATCTCGACGATGACGGCGTGTTCGAACTGGTCGTCCACACGGACGGCGGTGCCGCGCTCGACGAAGCCACCGTCCTCCGGGCGGTCATGGGCCGCCTTTGGCGCCTCCGGACGCCCGACGGCCGTCCGTTCGAGCTGACGTTCGCGACCGACTCCGGCACGAGGCAGGGGTGGGGCTGCCGGACCCACCCCGGCGGCGCGCCAGTGGTCGTCACGTACCTCGGCCGACCGCAGGGTCGTTCGGCCGGTCGCTGGCGCTTCGTGATCGAGCGGTGGCGCACCGAGGGGGCCGTCGTCCGTCGCATCGGCGGTCACGTTCGGTTGGTGCGGACCCCGGGTGACTGGCCGTCCACGCCGCACGTGGAGCGATGCTCGTCGCGCGGGCAGCCCTGATCACCCGCGCCGATCGGGTATCCACGCACCGCGGCTACGATGGGTCGCATGGAGCGTCTCTGGCGTTGTCGGGAGCACCGGATCGTCTGCGGCACACGGACGCTCCTGGTGGGCGTCGTGAACGTGACGCCCGACTCGTTCTCCGACGGTGGGCTCCACCCGGATCCCGACGCCGCCACCGCACACGGGCTGCGGCTGGCCGAGGAGAGCGCCGACGTGCTGGACGTCGGCGGGGAGTCCACCCGCCCCGGTGCCGAACCGGTGACCGCCGACGACGAGATCTCGCGCGTCGTGCCCGTGATCGAGCGGCTCGTCGCGAAGCTCCCCGGCCTGCCGGTCTCGGTCGACACCCGCAAGCCGGAGGTGGCCGCGGCCGCACTGGCCGCCGGCGCCTCCATCGTGAACGACATCGGTGCCGGGACCGAGCCCGGGATGTTCGAGGCCGTTCGTGGGGCCGGCGCCGGGATGGTCCTCATGCACATGAAGGGCGAACCCAGGACGATGCAGCTCGATCCCACCTACGACGACGTCGTGGGCGAGGTCACGGAGTTCCTCCGAGAGCGCTTGGAGGCCGCGATCTTCGCCGGTATCCCACAGGAGCAGCTGTGCGCCGACCCCGGCATCGGGTTCGGCAAGAACCTGGAGCACAACCTGGCGCTGCTGCGGGCCACGCGCTCGATGCGGGATGCGTTGGGTGTCCCGTTCCTGCTCGGCCCGTCGCGCAAGCGATTCATCGGCACACTCACCGACACGCCGGACCCGGCCGACCGCGTTGACGGCACCGCCGGAGCTGTGGCGTGGGTCGCCGCGCAGGGCGCCGACCTCGTGCGTGTTCACGATGTGCGCGCGATGCGCCGCGTGGTGCGGGTGGTCGACGCGATCGCGCGCGCGTCGGCGTCGCCGTGATGCCGGCGAAGCAGCGTGCGCGAACGGCCGGCGGCGAGCTCGCCTACCTCGACGTCGGCGAGGGGCCCGCCGTGGTCCTCCTCCACGGGTTCCCGCAGAGCTCTTTCGTGTGGCGGGACCTGGCCGGGCTGCTCGCCGGGCGCTTCCGGGTGATCGCCCCCGACCTGCTGGGCGCCGGGGACTCCGACAAGCCCGCCGACTCGCCGCTGGACGTCCGCGCGCAATCCGGGTACGTGCGCGAGCTGCTGGAGGGTCTGGGCATCGACCGCTTCGGCGTGGTGGGGGCCGGCCACGGGGGCGGGATCGCGCAGCTGCTCGCTGTGGGAGGCGGCGTCGAGGCCATGGTGCTGCTGAACCCGATCGTCGGCTCATTCTCGCCCTCGGAGGGTATCCGCGGGGTCGAGGACGCTCCGTCCGAGCAGCGGGCCGACGGCACGGCCGCAGCCATGATCCGCGCCGCGCTCGACGTGGGGATGGGTCACCGCACGCGACTGACCGACGGGCTCCTCGCCGAGTACGTCCGGCCGTACGAGGGGATCGAGGGGGCGGCGGCGTTCCTCCGCTCCGCCGAGGCCATGAACGAAGTGGATCTCGCCGGACTGGAGGACCGCCTCTCCGAACTGGAGATCCCGGTGCTGATCCTGTGGGGCGAGGACGACCCCTTCATGCCCGTGCAGGCCGCCGACCAGCTGAACGCATGGATCCCCACCTCCACGTTGGGGCTGCTGCCCGGGTGCGGGCATTTCCTGCTGGAGGATGCGATGGACACGGTCGGACCCATGATCTACGAGTACCTGCGCGCCCGGTACCTGCGGGCCCCGCACGGACACGACGCCGACCCCACGGGCGCCGTGATGATCCAGCTGGAGCGCAGGCCGCCCTGGGTGGACCTCGACGGCGCCCCGGATGACGATGAGGATGACGACGATGACGAGGAGGATGACGGCGGATGATCACGAGCCGGTTGTTCCTGACGGGGATCCGCTGCGAGGGGCGTCACGGAGCCAACCCCGGCGAGAAGGGAGCCCCCCAGCCGTTCATCGTGGATCTGGACTTGGACGTCCGCGTCTACGCGGACCACGTCGCTGAGACCGCCGACTACCGTGCGGTCGCGCAGGCCGCGCGGGATGCCGTGGCCGGCACGTCGTTCGATCTGTTGGAGTCGATCGCCGACGCCGTCGCACGGGCGGTGCTGGGCATGGACCACGTCACGCGCGCCAAAGCCGTCGTCCACAAGCCCAACGCGGCGCGCTCCATGGGCATCGAGGGCGTCGCGGCCGCCGCTACGGCCGAGGACTGACGTGGGCGAGCGGGCGTTCCTGGGTCTGGGCGGGAACCTCGGGGACCGCCTCGCGAACCTCCAGCGCGCCGTCGACCTCCTGGCCGCCACCCCGGGCATCGTCGTTCTTCGCTCGTCTCGCATCTACGAGACGGCCCCGGTCGGTCCTCCACAGCCCGACTTCCTGAACGCCGTCGTGGAGGTGGACACCACCCTCTCGCCCGAGGACCTGTTGGCGGCGTGCGCCGCCGTCGAGCGGGAGCTTCACCGTGTCCGAGGGATACCCTGGGGGCCAAGGACGATCGACGTCGATCTGCTTGCCTACGACGATCGCGTGATCGAGACGAACGAACTGATCGTTCCGCATCCTCGGATGCACGAGCGCGCCTTCGTGCTGGTGCCATTGCTGGAGCTGGCCGAGGACCCGCCGCTGCCGGGCGGTCGCCACGTCCAGGACCTGTCGACCGACGGCTGGACCGACGACGTCCGGTTGTTCGCTCCGCCCCTTCGGGTGGCGTGATGGCCCGCGCCGCCTGCTTCCGCTGCGACTGGGTCGGCGAGACCGACGAGAGCGCCTGCCCGAACTGCGGCACCGCGTTGTACCGCTCGGCGAGCGAACCGGTCCGGGAGCGGGGATCGGCGACGCCTCCGCGAGCACCGCGGGATCGGGGCGTCCGGCCGCCCGAGGCGCCGCGAGGCGAGTACCTTGCCGAGTCGGCCCTCACGGGGGCCCCCGGGGATCCCGCTCCGCGTCGTTCGCACCGGTTCGCGGCCTTCGTGGCTCTTGCTCTGTTCCTGACGGGCGGTGTGTGGTGGTTCCTCCGCGCGCACGAGGTGCCACGGGCGGGGGATCCCGCGGCGTCGCCTCCACCCGAGGGTCATCTCGTCTACACCGCGGGAGAGACCGGCTCGCAGCGCCTGTGGAGCTGGGACCCGCGCACCGGTACCGCCACGGAGGGCCCGACGCTGGACGGCGAGGTGACCCAGCTCGTGAGCGCCCAGGGCGCCCTGACGGGATGGCTGGGCGTGACCACGCGCGGCGAGGAAGGCCTGCTGGAGGCGTCGATCCTGCGATCCCAGACTCCCGACGCACGACCGGTCCACGTGTTCACGGCGGATCTGGTGGCGTGGGGTCCCAACGGGGCCAGCGTGGTCTCCGCGGGCCTGGGCGACACAACGAACGGCTGCTACGCCACCCTGAAGGTCTACCGGGAGCGCCTGGACCGCGGCGTGCAGGAGCCCGTGTACCGGCGCACGCAGTTCTGCGGGCGGATCCCCACGATCGGTCAGACGTTCGCCTCCACGTACTTCACCTGGATACGACCTCATGGGCTGAAGCGATCACGCGGGGTCGGCGTGTTCTCCCTGGGCAATGGCGAGCCGCACCGAGCTCTGCGCGGATGGGCGCTGGTCTCGGTCTCGCCGACATCGGATCTGCTCGTTCGGCCCGCGCACGGCACGGGCGCCGCCCTGTTCTGGAATGGGGCGACGACCCCGGAGCCCTACCGGAGCATCGACGGGACGCCGATCCAGGTGGACGAGGTCCTCACCTGGACCGTCGGTGCCGACGGCGCGCTCGTCGTGGGGACGATGGGAGAACGACCCGGGTTGTACCTGTTGGACACCACCCCGGGCGGCGACCGCGTACCGCGCTACATCGGCGTGGCCAGTGTGCCGGCCGCGGCCACCGCGGCCTTCGACGGATCGCTCTACGTGGCGATGCAGGGACGGATCCTGGTCTGGCGGGGCGACCATCTCGTGGAGGTGGATCTGCCCGAGGGAGCCCCAACACCCAGCGGTCCCCTCGCCTGGCTTCCCGGTTAGGGATACTCGCGGCATGGAGGTCGCGGTGGTGGGGGCGGGGCGCGTCGGAACCGCCCTCGCCGTTCTGCTGCAGCGTGCGGGCCACGCGGTCACGGCGGTCGCCGGGCGGGAGGCCACCCCGGCCCGCGCGGCCGAGTACCTGCCCGGCGTGCCCGTGCTTCCGGAGGCGGAGGCATCCCTCGCGTCGGAGCTCGTGCTGCTGGCGGTGCC
>JALYMB010000151.1 GCA_030773935.1 Actinomycetota bacterium
CGGCCGCGTGACCGTCTGGGCCGCCCGCTCGCCTGGGACGCCGAGCCGGAGCTCGTGCTCGAGAACTACGACGACCTCTCGATGGAGGAGAACGACCGGCTCGGACGCGAGGCCGTGGCGGCCCGTCGCTGGTTCCCGGCGCACGAGGCCTGGGAGACGGCGTGGAAGCAGGCGCGGGGGACCGGGGAAGAGGAGCTGTTCAAGGGCCTGTCCCAGATGGGGGCGGGCTACGTCCATCTCCTGCGTGGCAACGCCCACGGAGCGATGACCCTGCTGCGCCGGGCCGCCGGGCGGGTGGGCGCGTATCCCGACGGCCACCGCGGCATCGCCACCCTCGCCCTGCGGGACAAGCTGCTGGCCGACGCCTCCCGCGTCGAACGCGGAGAGTTGGTGCCCGGCGAGGCGGCGGCGTTCGAGGCGCCTACCGTGTAGCGTCTCACCTGGGACGATGCGGTCATACCGCTTGACTCCATCGCTCTGCAGACGCCACGATAGGGAGCCGAATGAGCCAGACCTCGACCCAGATGGAGTGGAAGGGCCGCACCGGTCCGTTCACCGTCCTGTTGAACCCCGGGGTGTTCAGTCCGACGCACACCAGCCGCACCCTCGCCGACGCCCTGGAGATCGGCCCCGATGACACCGTTGTGGACGTCGGCTGCGGAAGCGGCGTGCTCTCCTTCGTCGCCGCCCGGCTGGGCGCCAAGCGGGTGATCGGATGCGACATCTCCCAGGCCGCGGTCGAGGCGGCACGGGCCAACGCGGACCTGCTGGGTCTCTCCGACCGGGTGGAGTTCCGCACCGGCAGCCTGCTGGAGCCCGTGCGCGACGTGCGGGCCGACGTGCTGATCGGCGACGTGTCCGGGATCCCCGACGAGATCGCCCAGGTCACGGGCTGGTTCCCCGAGGGCAGGGCCGGGGGACCCACCGGCGTCGAGCTGCCCCTCCAGATGATCGAGCAGATCGGCGACACGCTCGTTCCCGGCGGCCGGCTGTACCTGCCGACCGGCACGATCCAGGACGAGCGCCGCATCATCGAGGCCGCCAGGCGGCTGTTCGGCGACAACATGGAGGCGGTGCTCGCGCGCGAGTTCCCTCTGCCCGACATCGTCGGCAAGTCGGTCGCCGTCGCCCGCATGATGAAGGAGGGCCTCCTCAGCCTCCACCAGCGCGGCAGCCGATGGCTGTGGCGCCTGCAGATCTGGCGTTGCGTCCGCACCTGAGCCGAACCGGCGCCGAAGGGGGAGATCGGGATGGAACAGCGGACGCTCTCCGATGCCGGCGACATGCTGGCCGAGCTCGGGCGATCCTGGTGGGTGGTCCTCGTGTGGGGGCTGGTGACCCTGGTCGCGGGCATCGGCACGATCGTGTGGCCGGGTCGCACGATCCTCGTCATCGCCGTCCTGGTCGGGATCCAGTTCTTCGTGTCCGGGGTCGTGCGGCTGATCGGCGCCTTCGCGCTCGAGGGCGAGGGGCACCGTGCGTGGGACGTGATCGTGGGGCTCGGCTCGGTCGTCGTCGGCATCCTCTGCCTGAAGGACGTGTTCCAGACGATCGCCGCGCTCACATTGATCATCGGCATCATGTGGGTGGTGCAGGGGGTCGCGGAGTTCTTCGTCGGCGTCGCCGGCCTGACGCGGCACCGCGGGCTCACGATCCTGATGGGCATCCTCGGTTTCGTCGCCGGCGTCGTGGTGCTCACCTACCCGATCACATCGGTGCTGGCGCTCGCGTGGGTCCTGGGCGTGTGGCTGACCGCCTACGGGATCATGCAGATCGCGGCGGCCTTCGCGGTGCGCCGGCTCACGACCGCGGTGCTTCCCCCGCTGACCTGACCGGCCCTAGCCGGCCGGCCGCAGCACGGCCACGGCCTCGACGTCGAAGCCGGCCTCGCGCAGGTGGTCGGCACCGCCCCGGTCGATCGCGAGGACGATGCGCGCGATCGAGACGCCGGCCTCCTGCAGGACCTCGGCGGCGCGGCGGACCTGGCGCCCGGTCGTGCTGACGTCCTCGATGAGCACGACGGTCGCTCCGGCCGGCGCGTGACCTTCGATCTGCGAGCGCGTGCCGTAGGGCTTGGGCTCCTTCCGCAC
>JALYMB010000152.1 GCA_030773935.1 Actinomycetota bacterium
GTCGTATCCGCCGCACACGATCGAGTCGTCACCGGTCCACTCGACGCCGCCGGAGTTCTCGAAATCCGGCCACGGGTCGGTCGCGCCGCCGGCCTCCATGTCGACGATGATCACGCTGCCGCTCAGCAGACCGGGATCGCTCGAGTAGCCCTCGACGATCGCGGCATGCCGCCCGTCCGGTGAGAGCACGAGCCCCTCCACCGGCCACTCGGGCTGGTGCAGCGTCGCCGCCGTGCGGGCCTCGAGGTCCAGCCGCACGATCCTCGCGCCGTACCAGCCGTTGGCCATCGGATCCTCCGACACCGTCGCGACGACCGTCGCGTCTCCGTCCCAGTCCGACTCCCACACGCACAGGTCGGGCGGGCCGACCTCCGCTGTCTCGCCGGTCCCGACGTCGACCGTGAACAGCCGCCGGTACGCCTGGCCTCGCCGGTAGACGATCGGGTCGGGGTCGTCGTCGGCGCCCGTCACCGCGACGGCCGAGGCCTCGTGTGAGTACGAGCCCGCGTCGGCCGCGCCGACCAGCAACGTCTGCCCGTCGTTCGACCACGACATGGACTCGGCGGAGCCCAGGAGGGTGCCGACCTGCCGCGGATCGCCGCCCGGTGCCATCACGTACGGGAGGAAGTGGCCCCCCTTGATCCGGTCGGAGATGAACGCGAGCTGCGTCCCGTGCGGCGACCACGTCGGGGCCCGGTCGCTCCACTCGCCCTCCGTGAGGCGAACCGTCTCGTCGCCCGGTTCGAGCAGGTAGAGATCGCTGGGGGCGATCGGGCCGCGCTCGGAGACGGTGGCGTGCAACGAGAAGGCCACACGCGCGCCGTCGGGCGAGACGGCGACCTCGGCCGGCGTTCGGACCTCGACCAGGAGCTCGGGCGTGGGGCGGCGGGGCGGGGCGTCGGTGGCCGGCATCGTGTCCATGACGGCAGTGCTTACACCATCGCGCCGTCTCCGGGGAAGCCGGCGCCACAGAACCGCAGGTCACAGCCCCCGGGCGGTCCGCTCGGAGCGGCGGATTAGAATCGACGACGGCAACCGGTGGAAAGGAGCCGCTCGATGACGAACGGGCTCACACGACTCACCGAGCCGATGATCCGCGAGGACGGCGCGCTGCGCGTCGCCACCTGGGATGAGGCCCTCGATCGGGCCGCCCAGGGGCTGCGCAGGGCCACGGAGCGGAACAGCGGCAACGGGGTCGGCCTGTTCAGCTGCAGCAAGGCCACGAACGAGATGAACTTCGTCGCACAGAAGTTCGCCCGTCAGGTCCTGCACAGCAACAACATCGACTCGTGCAACCGCACCTGACACGCTCCCTCGGTCGTCGGTCTGGCGACGGTGTTCGGAGCAGGTGGGGGAACGAGTTCATACGAGGAGGTCGAGCATACCGACCTTGTCCTCCTGTGGGGATCGAACGCGCGTGCGGCGCATCCGATCTTCTTCCATCACGTCCTGAAGGGCATCCACGAGGGCGCCAGGCTCGTGGTGATCGATCCCCGGCGGACCGAGTCCGCCGAATGGGGCGACCTGTGGCTCGGGATCGACGTCGGCTCCGACATCGGCCTGTCGAACGCGATCGCACGCGAGATCATCGCGAACGATCTGCAGCACCACAGCTTCATCGCCCACGCCACGCTCGGCTTCGACGAGTATCGCGACTCGGTGATGGACTGGACGCTCGAACGCGGCGAGCAGGTGACCGGCGTGCCGGCGGAGGTGATCCGCGAGGTCGCGCACGCCTACGCGAAGGCCGATCGCGCCATGATCTGCTGGACGCTCGGCATCACCGAGCACCACAACGCCGTCGACAACGTCCTCGCTCTGATCAACCTGGCGCTGCTCACCGGGCACGTCGGCGTGT
Organism: Actinomycetota bacterium; assembly: GCA_030773935.1. Classification (GTDB taxonomy): domain Bacteria; phylum Actinomycetota; class UBA4738; order UBA4738; family HRBIN12; genus JALYMB01. Next base: position 1,859 of record JALYMB010000152.1, read on the forward strand.
ATGGCAGCGGCGTGAACCCGCTGCGCGGCCAGAACAACGTCCAGGGCGGCGGCGACATGGGCGCGATCCCGAACAAGCTTCCGGGGTTCCAGGACATCGAGACCGACGTCGCGGCCCGGGCGAAGTTCGAGGCCGCGTGGGGCGTGCCGATCGTCCCGAGGTACGGCTGGACCCTGACGCAGATGTTCGAGGCCATGGAGCGAGGTGAGCTCACCGCCGCCTACGTGATCGGCGAGAACCCGGCGACGAGCGAGGCGGACAACCAGCACACGGTCAAGCTGCTGGAGGGCCTCGACTGCCTGATCGTCCAGGACCTGTTCATGACCAGGACCGCCGAGCTCGCCGACGTGGTCCTGCCGGCGACCAACGCCGCCTTCGAATCCGAGGGCACGGTCACCAACAGCGAGCGGCGGGTGCAACGGGTGCGCGCGGCGCTGACGCCGCCGGGCGACGCGCGCGACGACATCTGGATCATCGCGCAGCTGGCGTCGCGCCTGGGCGCCGACTGGCGCGACCTCACGCCCCACGATGCGTGGGAGGAGCTGCGCACGCTCAGCCCCATGCACGCCGGCATGTCGTGGGAGCGGCTCGAGGAGCTGGGCGGCCTGCAGTGGCCCTGCCCCGACGAGTCGCATCCGGGGACGCAGTTCCTGCACGCGCGCCTGTGGTCCGACGACCCCGCCGAGCAGGGGCCGAAGGCGCCGTTCTCGATCGTGGTGGACGAGCCGCCGGTGGACGAGCTGGACGCCGGGTTCCCGTTGCGCCTCACGACCGGCAGGCGGCTGGACTCTTACAACACGGGGGTGCAGACCGGCAGCTACACCTCCCCGCTGCGCCGACAGGAGACGATCGACGTCTCCCCGGAGGACGCCTCGCGGATGGATCTGGCCGAGGAGGAGAGTGTCCTGGTGTCGAGCCGTCGCGGCTCCGTCGAGGTGCCGGTGCACGTGGACCCGGCGCTGCGTCCCGGGCTCGTGTTCATGACGTTGCACTTTCCCGACCAGGTGGACACGAACGTCCTCACGATCGAGGCCACCGATCCGAAGTCGGGCACCGCCGAGTTCAAGGCGAC
>JALYMB010000153.1 GCA_030773935.1 Actinomycetota bacterium
GTCGTTGTCGGACGGCCCTGTCCGGGCCGGCGCGTCCTCCCCTTCCGCGCCACCGGGGATCGCACTGAGGCCGAACACGTCGCCGAATCCTGAGACGGGCTCGGGCGATCTCTCGAGCGTGCCGGCAGCGAGCCGCTCGCCGGTCTCCTCGTCGACGGAGGCCGCCTCCAGGGCCGAGTCGACCTCCTCCGGTCGCCCGCCGCGTCCGGCCTCCTCCAGCAGGTCGCCCGCAACCCCCGCGAGCTGCACAACCGCGGCGCGACGGGCGGCGGTGGCGGAGCGCAGGCGGTCGGCGCCGGCCCGGGACGAGGACAGGGTCGCCTGCTGGGCCGCGCGGAGCTCCGCTCCGGCCGAGCGCAGGCCCTGGACGCCCGACGGATCCCTGGTCGAGAGCTGGTTCAGGGCCCACACGACGGCCGTTGGGCGGCGCAGGGATTTGATCGCCGCCGCCTCCTCGGAGCGTCCCTCGCCGCGCAGCCGGACCACCAGCTCGTCCCTAGCGGCGACGAAGCTCTCGGGCGGCTCGCGGAACAACGTGGTCGCCTCGTCCGGCAGGCGCTCGTCCATCGATACAGTGTGCGGCCTTCGCGACCCAGCCGCCAGCCGGGCCGACGTCTGCGCGGTTGCCCGTCCGCGGGGCCGGGTATCGCCGCTCATCCAACGCCGGGACCACCGGCACGACCAGGCAGAGGGAGACGAGCGGCCATGGATCACACACAGATGCGCAGGTACCTGGAGGACCACCTGGCCGGAGCCGACGTGGGGCTGACGATCGCCTCGCGCCTGGAACGTGCGCATCCCGGCACGGAGATCTCGGCCACCGTGGGACGGATGTCGCGCCAGATCCGCGAGGAACGTGCCCTCGTCGCCGACGCGCTGCGAGGGCTCGACACGTCGCCGGACCTCGTGCGGCGCGCCATGGGCATCGTCGGCTCGCTCGTGCGGCTCGCCGGATCGCTGCCTTTGGCTCCCGAGCCCTCGCTGCTCGAGGATCTCGAGGCGCTCGCGGTCGGTGTGTGGGGCAAGCGGCTCCTGTGGGGGGCGATCGGGCGGGTGCAGGAGTTCGAGAGCGGATTCGACGGCATCGATGTGGACGAGCTAGCAGCCAGGGCCGAGGAGCAGGAGAAGGAGATCCTGGCGCTGCGGCAAATGGCGATCGCGCAGGTCCTCGGTCTCATCGCTTGAGGACGACCAGTTCGGGGACAGGGGAGCCGAACGAGAGCCGACAGCTCCTCAGGGTGCGCCATGGAACGCGTACTCCACGGCCTCGCAGACCTTCTCGTAGCCGATCCGGGCGTAGATGGCGTTCGACGTGGGGTTCGCCATGTCGGTGAACAGGAAACACGCGGGGTCCCCGAGCGCCAGCCGGGTCGCCGAGAGTTCCGCGACCAACCGAGTGGCGTAGCCGCGCCGCCGATGCTGTGGAGGGGTGTAGACCGGGCCGATCCGTGTGCCCACGCCGGGGACGTGCCGATGGCCCGACAACGAGACGGGCGCGCCATCGTCCCACAACCAATAGCCGCCGCCCCGCCCGGCCAGCCGCAGGTCGATGTCGAGTTCCGCGTGAGCGTCATCCCACGGCCGCTCGGGCGGCAGAGCTTCTTCCGCGAACGCCCGCAGCCAGTGACGCAGCAGATCGCGGTCGCCGGGCGTTGCGATGCGAGCCGCTCCGCCCGGCGCCGGCACCTCCGCGACGGTCGTCAGCTCCCACACGCCCTCATCGAGGATGCGCTCGACACTCCCACCCGTCATCGCGGTGACGCGCGTGGCGAATCGATCGGCCCACGGAAGGTTCGCGGTGATACCCGGCAGCGGACCGCTGTCGACGACGGCCGCCTCGGCCAATGCGTCGACGGCGTCGTCCTCGAGCGGGTCGGCCAGCAGCACGTTGTACGGTTCGGTCTGCAGCGCCAGACCTCCGGGCTGCCCGTCACGCACGGCTATCCACAGGTGGAAGACCGGGTACATCTCAGGTTGATCCAACAGGACCTGCAGGATCGCCAGGGGCAGGTTGTTTCGCGCGGCGTCGGCGAGCAGCACCCGCGCGCCGTCGCGGCGAAAGGCTGCCGGGTCGTCGTAGCGAACGACCTCCATCGCCGGATGCTACCCGTTGGTCAGCGGCGGGTGATGAAACCCCGCCCGAACGCCGCTCGGTTCTCGATCGAGTCTCGAGGCACCGCAACGAGGGTATATCGGGCTCGTTCGTACGCATCCACGAGCGCTCGCTCGTTGATAGGTCCTCACCTTCTACACTGTCGCGATGACCGTGGACGTGCGCTACATCGTGGAGGACGTGGAGGCCGCGGCCGCGTTCTACCTCTCGCACCTCGGGTTCGAGGAGGCGGAGCGGAGGGGCGGCGCCCCGTTCCGGATGCTGGCCCGCGGCGATCTGCGTCTGTGGCTCAGCGGACCCGGCAGCTCCGCCGCACGTCCCATGCCCGACGGCGCGCAGCCGGCGCCCGGCGGCTGGAACCGGTTCGTGATCGAGGTCGACGACATCGACGCCGATGTCGCGCGCCTGCGCGAGGCCGGCGTCCCGTTCCGCAGCGCCATCGTCTCCGGTCCTGGCGGCAAGCAGGCCGTGCTGGACGATCCCTCCGGCAACCCGGTTGAGCTGTTCCAGCCCGCCTGACCGCCGGGCTTACTCCAGGTCCTTCGCGCGCGGGTCCCGGGCGACTGGCTCCCGGTAGTCGGGGTCGCTGCGCGCCACCAGGAATTCCACCGCCGCCCAGATCATCTTCGAGCGCGGGAAGAACCACAGCGGCATCAGCACCATCACCACCACGCTCGCCACCAACAGCGGCGCCACCGGCACGTCGGGGACCGTGAAGGCCAGCACCACCACCAGCAGAACGACCCACACCGCGAACGCCACGATGTAGTTCAACGTGAGCGCCCCGAGGAACCCGCCCTCCTCATTGGCGAAGCGCAGATCGCATCGCGGGCAGGCGGTGCGCATCTCGAAGAACGTCACGAACGTGTTCCGCTCGCCGCAGCGCGGGCACCGCTTCCGGAGCCCTCGCAGCAGTGCCACCATGCCGCCGACCGGCTCGTACAACGGGGTTGCCGCCGGCCGCGGCGGCTGTTCGTCGGGACCCATCGACCCGTACGCACCGGAGCCGGAGCCGCCGTCACCGCCCGTGGTACACCGCCCAGAACTTCTTCACGGGCGTCTTGGCTCGCCACTCGGCCGAGGATCCGCGCGGGGTGACCAGGATGTCGCCGGGACCGACCGGCAGCACGTCACCTCCGTCGACCGCCACGTCGACCTCGCCCTCGATCAGGCAGGCGATCTCGTGGTAGCCGCTGAGGTCCATCGGCCCGGTCTCCGGCACGCGGCGCCACAGTCCCACCGCCGCCTGCCCGTCGATCGAACGGAACATCACCGTCTCCTCACCCGGGGCGTTCGGGTCGCCGGGCTCGGTGCCGATCTCGGCCCAATCCAGGTCCTGGCCGTTCGGATCCACCGAGCGGATCTGGGAGTCGCCCACCTGCCCGCCCTCATAGATCACGAAGCACTTCGTGAGTGGCTCCGCGATGCGCCAGGTGCCCTTGGCGCCGTTGGGCGTCACGATGATCGTGTCGGGGGCCAGCCCGTGGACGCGTCCGTCGTCGCCCTCGATCTCGGCTCGGCCCTCCAGGATCAGCGCGATCTCGTCGTAGGGGCGCTCGAACGACCAGGTGTCGGGTTCGCGGCTCCACAGGCCGACGGTGAGCTTGCCGTCGGGACTGGTGAACGCGGTCGTTTCGGCGCCGCCGGTGCCGGTCTCGCCCGGCGGATCCTGGAGCGGCGCCCAGTCGCCCCGCTCCGACGATCGCACGACCCGGATCCCTGACGCGCTCACATGCCCACCTCTTCGTCTCCTCGTCCCGGAGGCCTCCAGGCTACCGTCGGGCCGCCCCCGGCGTAGGTCGTCCGACGGGTTCCCCCGTCGGAGCCCGGGAGTACAATCGCGCGACGATGACGATCCGTAAGACCCAGCTCGGGACGAGCC
>JALYMB010000154.1 GCA_030773935.1 Actinomycetota bacterium
GACCAGCACCGACCCGTCGGCCGCCACGGCCGTCGCGACACCTCGCAGGGCCCGAGCGGGCGTGCCGACGTCCGCGTCGATCGAGACGGCAGAGCCGTCGTCCCGAGCTCGCGTCACCGCCGATCGGAGCGCAACCGGCGTCAGCGCCGACGCGCTGCCGGGCACGCTGCCCAGATGGCGTTCCGACGCGGAGTTGGCGAACGTGATCCGGCCGTCGGGAGCGACGAGCATGATCCCCTCCTCCATCGAGGACAGGATCAGGTCCTGGAGTCGGCTCGCCTCCGACGCCTTGAGTATCCGTGCCTCCAGCGCGTCGGCCATACGATTCAACGAGACAGCGAGGTCGGCGACTCCGGCTGGGCCGGCCTCGTCGGCGCGGGCCGAGAGAAGCCCGGCAGCGAGTTCCTCGACCGCTGCCCTCGTCCGCGCGATCGCGCCCACCGTCCGGCGTCTCAGGAGGAGCCCGCAGAGGAGGGCCAGGCAGGCGGCTACGCCGAGGAGTCCCCAGAGGCGCACGGAGGGAGTCTAGAGGGCAGGCACCACCTCGCCTCCGCCCCGCTTTCCTTCACGCGCGCGACCCGACAGACCCGGGCGCCTCGTTCCGTTCAGCTGTTCACCGTCCGTTCACCGAACGGTCAGCCATCCGTTTACCGGCGAACCCTAGTGTCGCACGGACGGTAAACGACCAGGACGATCGGGAGACATGGAGTCGCCGGCCAGACGCCGGGTCCGGGTGGCGTCTGAACACGGCTCACGAACAAGGAGGGATCGTGTTTCGAGGCAGAGCGATGACCATGCTGGTGATCGGCGTCCTCTCCGCGGCTCTGCTCGCGGCGTGCTCGAGCAACTCGAGCAGCACCAACGGCGGCTCAACGTCGGGCGCGGCGTTCCCCGGTGTTCCCCTGACGGGTGCCGGAGCGACGTTCCCTGATCCCATCTACGAACAGTGGTTCAAGGACTATCATTCCGTCGCAACCGGCGCTCAGATCAACTACCAGGCCATCGGCTCCGGCGGCGGCGTCGAGCAGCTGACCAAGCAGACCGTCGACTTCGGTGCCTCGGACGCCCCGCTCCAGAAGGACCAGATCACCGCCCTTCCCGGCGACGTCGTCGAGGTCCCCACCGTTCTCGGCGGTGTGGTGTTCGGCTACAACGTCCCCGGCCTCCAGAGTGGGCTGAAGCTCGACGGCACGACGGCCGCCGACATCTTCCTCGGCAAGATCACGAACTGGAACGACCCCGCGCTCGCGAACCTGAACCCGGACATGACGCTTCCCGACATGCCGATCCAGGTGGTCCACCGCTCCGACGAGTCGGGTACCACGTTCGTTTTCACGTCCTGGCTCGCAGGTGAGAGCAAGGACTGGGAGAAGGCGGTCGGAGCGGATACCGCGGTACAGTGGCCGACCGGCAGTGGCGCCGACGGGAACGACGGCGTCGCCGCGGGCATCTCGCAGACCAAGGGCGCGATCGGATACGTCTCCTACGACTTCGCGGTGGCCTCGCATCTCGGGATCGCGGACGTTCGTCGCGACGACGGGACCTACATCACCCCGTCGGTGGAGTCCATCACCGCCGCCGGCGGCATCCTCAAGTTCCCGATCGCCCCGGACACGAACATCCTGAACTCCTCCGCGACGGGGGCATACCCGATCTCGACGACGACATATCTCCTGATCTACGCGAACCAGACCGACAAGGACAAGGGCCAGACGCTCGTCGACTTCGTGCACTGGGCGCTGACGTCGGGCCAGCCGACCGCGGCCAAGCTGAACTACGCGCCGCTGCCGCCGGAGATCGCCCAGCAAGGGCTCACCCAGCTCTCGAACATCACCTACCAGGGCAAGCCGATCCAGCCCTCGATGTAGGTGGCGACCGGTCGGATCGCCGCCGAGGCGGCCTCATCGAAGGACCCGCGGGGAGCGGAGTCCGCGCGCGGACCGCGCCGTTTCCGCATCGGCGACCGGGCGTTCAAGGGGGTGACGCTCGGGCTCTCTCTCGGGCTGGTCGCGCTGCTCGGCCTCCTGCTCTACGTGCTGGGGTCGGGCGGCACGGAGGTGTTCAAGCGATTCGGGCTGAGCTTCCTCATCGGCCGGGATTGGAACCCGGTGCTCGGTCGGGAGGAGTTCGGAGCGCTCCCATTCGTCTTCGGGACGCTGGTCACCTCGGCCATCGCG
>JALYMB010000155.1 GCA_030773935.1 Actinomycetota bacterium
CGGCGCCGAGGAGAGCGGCCACGGGCGCCCGCATCTTCGCCGCGAGGTACGGATCGGGCTTGGCGGCGAACTCGGGATAGATCGTGAGGCGCTCGCGCAGACGCAGACCCCGTTCCGCGGTCGTCGCCGCGAGCTGTTCGACTGCGGGCCACGGCCGCTCGGGGTTCACGTGGTCGGGGGTGAGCGGCGAGACACCACCCCAGTCGTCGATCCCCGCATCGAGCAGGCGCAGCCGCTCCGACGGGTCGGACAGGTTTGGCGGAGCCTGGACGTGCATCCGCGGTCCCAGCACCACGCGGGCGGTGGCGACCGCCGCCACGAAGGAGTCGGCGCCGGGCTCGGGCGCGGCGTGCATCGCGGTGCGCGGCTTCGCGCGGAAGTTCTGAACGATCACCTCCTGCACATGGCGGTACCTCCGGTGGAGGTCGCGGATCGCAACCAGGGATTCCGCCCGCTCATGCGACGTCTCCCCGATCCCCACGAGGATCCCGGTGGTGAAGGGGATCGCGAGGCGACCCGCGTCGGCGATGGTGCGCAGGCGCACGGCGGGGACCTTGTCGGGCGAGTTGAAGTGCGGCATGCCCCGCTCGGTCAGGCGGTCGCTTGAGCTCTCGAGCATCATCCCCATCGAGGGCGCGACGTGCCGCAGTCGCGCCATCTCCTCGTAGGACATGACGCCGGGGTTCAGGTGAGGCAGGAGCCCGGTCTCCTCGATCACGCGGATCGCCATGGCGCGGACGTAGTCGAGCGTGGAGGCGAAGCCCCTGGACTCCAACCATCGGCGGGCAACGGGATACCGATCCTCGGGGCGATCACCGAGGGTGAACAGTGCCTCCTTGCAGCCGAGCGTGCGGCCGGCCTCCGCGACGGCCACCACCTCTTCGGGCGTGAGGAACGCACCGTCGAGATGGGCCGGCGCCTTGGCGAAGGTGCAGTAGTGGCAGTGGTCCCGGCACAGCATGGTGAGCGGGATGAAGACCTTGCGCGAGTACGTCATCACATCGCCGTGGCCGAGGTCGCGGAGACGCCGCGCGATGCCCTGCAGGCGGACGAGGTCCTCGCCGCGGGCGTCCAGCAGAGCCGCGGTCTCGTCGAGGGTCAGCGCCTTGCCCTGGTCGGCGCGGGCGAGGGCCCGGCGGAGCTGATGTGGGGTCGCGTCGGGCATGCGCGGCGAGCCTACTACGCTGTACCGGTATGGAGGTCGTCGCGCTTGCGGGAGGCATCGGTGCGGGCAAGTTCCTTCGGGGGCTCGTCCGGGCGGTGCCGGCGAGCTCGGTCACGGCCGTGGTGAACACCGGCGACGACGTCGTGATCCACGGACTGCGCGTCTCCCCCGACCTGGATTCCGTGACCTACTGGATGGGAGACGCCTTCGATCGCGAACGCGGCTGGGGTCGGCGCGGGGAGACGTTCCGGGCAACGGAGGAGCTCCGGGCGTACGGCGCGCCGGACGCGTGGTTCGGCCTCGGCGACCTGGATATGGCGACGCACCTGTTCCGCACGCCGCAGCTGGCGGCGGGCGTGCCGTTGTCGGCGGTGACGGCGCGAGTCGCAGCCCGGTTCGGCATCGAGGCGCGGCTCCTGCCCATGACCGACGACATCGTCACCACCCGCATCGGCGTGGTGGAGGCGGGCGTGGAGACCGAACTGCATTTCCAGGAGTACTGGGTGGCCCGGCGGGCGCGCGACGACGTGAAGACCTTCCGCTTCGAGGGCGTCGCGGATGCGCGGCCGGGCCCGGGCGTGCTGGGTGCGATCGCTGCGGCCGATGTGCTGGTGATCTGTCCGTCCAATCCGGTGGTGTCGGTCGGGCCGATCCTCGCGGTGCCGGGGGTCCGGGACGCGGTGGCATCACGGCGCGACCGCGTGGTGGGCGTCTCCCCGATCGTCGGCGGTTCGCCCCTGTCGGGGATGGCCGACAGGTTGATGCCCGTGGCGGGTCTGGAGGTCTCGGCCCTTGGCGCGGCCCGCGCCTACGAGGGCCTGCTGGCGGCGTGGGTCGTGGACGACGCGGACGCGGCGCTGATCGACCGGATCACCGGGGAGCTGGGCGTGCGCGTGCAGGCGACCGACACGATCATGCGCGACGACCGGTCGTCGGAGAAGCTCGCGCGGTTCGCGCTGGGACTCCTCGCGACGTGACCGTCGAGCTGATCCCCCTCGAAGGACTCCCGGAGATCGGGCCGGGGGACGACCTGGCGGCGATCGTGGTCCCGTCCCTGCGCGACCTCGGACTGCGCGAGGGGGACGTCGTCGCGGTCACCCAGAAGGTGGTGTCGAAGGCCGAGGGACGATTGGCCGCGGCCACCGACCGGGACGCCGTGGTGGCGGCCGAGACCGTTCGCGTCGTGGCCCGGCGCGGAGAGCTGCTGATCGCCGAGACCCGCCACGGGCTCATCTGCGCGAACGCGGGCGTGGACGCCTCGAACCTGCAGGAGGGTGTCCTCAGCCTTCTCCCGCGGGATCCGGACGCATCGGCCGCGCAGCTGCGCGAGGCGCTCGCGGCGGCCCTGGGGGTCGACGCCGCCGTCGTGATCACCGACACCTTCGGGCGGCCCTGGCGCGAGGGAGTGGTGAACGTGGCGATCGGCTGCGCGGGACTGCCGGCGCTGCTCGATCTGCGCGGATCGCCGGACGATCACGGCCGCGCCATGGAGAACACCGTGGTGGCGCTGGCCGACGAGGTGGCGGCGGCGAGCGGCTTGGTCATGACCAAGGCCGCGCGCGTGCCGGTCGCGATCGTGCGCGGCGTGGAGCGGGCC
>JALYMB010000156.1 GCA_030773935.1 Actinomycetota bacterium
TTGCCGAAGCCATCGACCCCCATCACGCGCGCGCCGATCTTGCCGGGCGCCACCATGGGGCCGGGGAGCTCCAGCGCCTCCAGGAGCCCGATCTCGAGCGGCGGGCCGAGCTCCTCCACCCGCATGCCGGCCGCGAGGTGCGCGCCCGCGGGCGCGAAGACGTCGCGGCCGTGGAAGGTCTTCGACACCGGCTGCAGCCGTACCGCGTCGGACTCGATCGACACCGCGCGGGCGGGCCCGCCGAGGGCCCCCCACGCCATCGACAGCAGGCCGTTGTCGGGGCCCACCAGGAGGGCACCGCTCCACGTCTCCACGACGATCTCCGCACGGTCGCCGCCCACACCGGGATCCACGACGGCCACGTACACGGCGTCGTCGGGCATGTACGCCGCGGCGCGCCCCAGCACCAGGGCGCCCTGCAGGACGTCCTGGCGGCCGATCGCGTGGGTGAGATCGATGACCCTCGCGCCGGGCGCGATCCGCTGCATCACGCCGTGGCACACACCCACGAACTCGTCGCCCAGGCCGTAGTCGGTGCAGAAGACGATCGGCCGCATCAGGCGGGAGCGTACTGCGCCAGTTCCGAGAGCAGGAGGTTGCGCACGATCTCCGCCTGGCTGCCGGTGACCAGGTCCGTGCCGTGGTCGTCGGAGGTCACGATCTCCAGGCGACTGGGCGCCTGCGCCTCATCGGAGAACGCCTGGGCGGCGGCGGCGGCGGTCCCGTCGAACGCGCCCGCCACGAACAACTTCGCCGCGCTGATCCGCGCGAGCACGTCCGGGCCCGCCACCAGCCCCTCGATGGACTGCGGGGCCGACAGAGTGATGACGGCGGCGATGCGGTCGCCCTGATCGGCGGCCACGAGCAGCGCCGCCGTCCCGCCCATGCTCGCGCCGATCAACGCCACGCTCTCGACACCTCGCGAACGCAGGAACGCAACCGCGGCGGCCAGGTCGGTGGCGTCGGCGGAGACATCCTTCTCTCCCTGCGAGCAGCCGGCGTCGCCGCCGGGGCAGTAGCCACGGAAGTCGAACGTCAGCGCCAGGTAGCCCTCGCCGGCGGCGCGATCCGCGAACGCGAACCAGGAGGACTGGTCCGCGGGGAGCATGTGGGCGAAGACGATGCCGGTCCGAGCCCGGGTGGCGTCGCCGAAGAGCCGTCCGGCCAGCTCCACCCCGTCGGCCGCCCGGAACGTCACGGGGACGGAGCCGGCGACGGCGTTGGCGAGAGCCTCCTCCGATGCGTTGCCGCAGGCGGAGGCGAGCAGGGCGAGGCACGTCAGGAGTACAGGCAGGAGGCGGGCGCGGGTCGGGGCGCGCACCGCCGTAGCTCCGGTCCTACTTGCCCGACTTCAGACGCTGGTGACGCGTCCGCTTCAGGAGCTTCTTGTGCTTCTTCTTGCGCATCTTCTTGCGGCGCTTCTTGATCAACGACGGCAAACGACAGGCCCTTTCATTCGGTTCCGAACAGGTTCCGGAGGTCGACGCGTCTGACGCGGAAACTCTCCTCCAGACGGACGGACCCCAGTCTAAGCGCCTTGGGGGCATCTGCCACGGGTGAGATCAGGCGCAGGACCCCGTCGACCGCGGAGTGCTCCAGATAGCCGATACCCGTGAACCACCCCGTCCCGTCGGACATGCCCACCAGGAGCCGGTCCAGCTGCGCGAGGTCGAAGAGGGGTGGCAGGGCGGGCATGAACACGGTGGGCTTGATCCGGAACCGGTGCAGGCGGCCGGACAGATACTCGCGCATCGAGGCCTCCCGATGCGTCGCTCGCTGCTCGACGCCTGCCGAGACGACCCCGGGATGGACACCCAGAGGCACGACCTCGGTGGAGAAGAACCGCTGGATCACGCCCAGCAGCGGCTCCAGCTCCCCGCCCCGCTGCAGCCCAACCACCAGGTCCGGCTGCAGCATCTCGACCTTGTGGTACTTCACCAGCTGCCCGTAGATGCCCGAGACCATGCCGCTCGTATCCACGACGACGAACTCGGCGCCCTCCTCCTTCGCCCGTGTGTGCAGCCGGGCCAGCGAGGTCACGAGGGGCAGCAGATGCCCCTGCGGCGAGGTGGAGCCCACGAACCCCAGAGCGTCGGGAACCGCCATCCGCGCGGGTTCGAGATCCTCGGAGGTTCGCAGGTGCTTGAGCCCCACGGTCGCCGGCGGGCCGACCGATTTCTGACCCACGTCGCCGTCGAGGAAGGCGGTGGGCCGGCCGGCCTCGAGCGCGGCACGCAACATGGTGTGCGCGAGCGTGGACTTCCCGGAATCGAGGCCGCCGACCAGCAGCACCGTGCGATGGTCCCGCACGGCGCGCTCGACGAGCACGTCATGCTCGTTCATCCACGCCCTCTCCGTCCTGTACGGAGGCCCGGGCGCCGTGATCCGCGCGAACGCTACCCGGCTTCGGTGTAGCGCTCTCTCAGGTAGCTATGGACGTCCTCCTCGCGGAGGCGGAAGTTGCGGCCGACCCGGAGGGCGGCCATCTCGCCATGCTTGATCAGTCGGTAGACGGTCATCCTGGATACGCGCAGGAGGTCAGCGACCTCGTTCACGGTCAACAGCCGAGCCTCGGTGAAGGGTTCTCTCCTCAAGGTTCGGCGATTGTACGGGAGGAGCCGGCTCCGGCGATAGCCCCCTCCCGACCCGCGACCGGACGGCGCCTCGACACGGCCTCAGGCGGCCGGGAAACGGGACGCCGCGGCCTGGAAGCAGGGCCAATAGTCGTGGGCATTCACGTTGTCGTCCATCACGACCACCACCCGGGTCCTCCCCTGGGCCTTCGCCACGATCAGGGCGGGGTCGTTCACGTCGGCCACGCTCACGACGTCGACCCCGGCCTCGATCGCGGCTCCCGCGAAC
>JALYMB010000157.1 GCA_030773935.1 Actinomycetota bacterium
GCGCTCCGGTACGGACTCGCCTGCAGCACCGAGCTCGAGTTTCTCCGAGAAGCGCTCCCGGAAGCCGAGATCGAGCGCGTCTCCCACAAGCTCGCGGGTACCTACGTGTGCGCCTATGAAGTGCGACTTCGCCACAACGGAATCGCCGGAAGGCCTGAAGGGTCAATTGCTCGGGCCGAGAAGACGGAGCCCATGATGCGGGTGACGGTCGTCCATGACGCCGCGACAGGGCAGGTTGTGACACGCTAACCTTCGCGCTCGGCGCCTTGGCTTCGACGACACCTCTCTCTGGAAGACCGCGACCGGCCTGGCCCTGGGTGTGACGCCGCTCGCGGTGGCCTGCGGGGCCGCCTTTGCGGCCGGGGTCACGGGCCTGCTGGTGATGGTGCGGCGGTGCTCTCCACGCCCAGGAGGTGGCCGGTGCCCGTGTCGGCCAAGCATCTCCTGCTCGCCCTGGGATGGTTCGCGGCTGGCGCGCTGTGGCTGCCCGTGGCGCTGATCCGGGGAGCCCAGTGGTTCGCTGGTGCCGACGATCTCTTCGTCGTCGTGTTCGCCGGCGGCTGGATCCTCCAGACGCTGCTCGGCGCGTGGCAGTACCTGCTGCCCATGAGCCGGCCAGGGCACCCTGACGGACGGCGGGCGTCGCTCGCCGCGGTGGAGTGGGGAGGCACGGTGCAGCTCGTCGCGTTGAACATGGGGCTCGTGCTGCTGGCCCTCGCGGCTTCCAGATCCGGGGCCTCCGCCCTGGCGACGATTGGAGCCGCCTTGGCCCTGGTCGGCGCTACGATGGCCCTCATCAAGTCGTGGACGTATCCGATTCTCGGACGGAGCACCCTACTAACCCGGCGGTCGCGACCGATGTGGGACCCCGGCGCGCGGCTGGCAGAGGCAAGGTCAGACGTCTCGGATGGGACCGCTGCCAGTGGCTGATCCGGCAGCTCCGCTCTCTCCGGTGAACTCCGGCAGGGGCCCCAGGCGGTCTCGGTCCGAGTACGCCGAAGATGTGGTCTCCTTCGATCTCGAATCTCCCGGAGGTTATGCCCGCACCGTGACCGGGACGGTCGCATTCCTCGATCAGGAAGCGGAGACCTACATGGTTCGTGCATCCAACGGGGAACTGATCCGCGTTCCCGTGCGAGACATCAAGGCGACGCGGCGAACTGTCTGATCCGCAGGGCCGCTTCGTGGGCGTCGAAGGCCCTGGCACAAGGGCCGCCTCTTCTGGGCGCAGGCCCGAGACCTTCCCGAACAAGCAGCCTCTTGATCGTGGTCGCCCCGACGGGGACGCTGAGCTTTCGCATCTCTCCCTGGATCCTGATGTATCCCCAGCGTGGGTTCTCTTTGGCCATGCGCACGATGAGATCTCGGATCCCGGGATCAACGGGTGGCCTGCCCGTGGCGTTCGCCGGTAGGTCCACTTGCGTCTGACCAGCTCCCGATGCCAGCGAAGCAGAGTTTGCGGGGTGACGATGAACGATGACCAACGGTCCTCAGGAAGGATGCGCGCTGCGGCGGCGAGCAAGAGTCTGTCCAGGCGCCGGAACTTCGGGCGGCCGGCCTTGCGCCTGAGGACCTTCACCTGGTGGCGAAGGAGGAGGATCTCGACCCCGCGGTCGCGCTCATCGCCTGAGGGAACGAGGCGGAAGATGACGCGCAGCACCATATAGAGGAGGGAGAAGGGCATCTACGCGACCGACAGCGCCGCCCCCGCTCCACGAAGGCGTCGAGGTGACAGGCGTCCGAGCGCGCACCGACGGGGGCTTCGCGCTCGACACCTCCGACGGCGAGCTGGGCACGTCCGTCCTGGTCGCGCCGCCCGCGTAGAGACGAGAATCCGAGGCCAACAGCGTGACCTCACCGTTAGAAGCGGCCGAAGGTTCCCACACGCACGCGGCCGATCACGAGCGCGACGCCCGCGGTGACGAGCATCAGGAGCACGCTCATCGCGGCGGCCTGGCCGACGCTGGCCGAGCCGGGGTGCGACAGCAGGCGCGCGATCGCGATCGGCATCGTCGGCGTGTCCGCGCGCGCGAGGAAGGACGTGGCGCCGAACTCGCCCATCGAGACGGCGAACGCGAAGACGGCCGCCACCAGCACCGCGGGGGAGGCGACCGGCAGCGTCACACGCGTGAAGACGCTCCACGGCGACGCGCCGAGCCCCTCGGCCATCTCGGTGAGGTCGGCGTCGATCGTCGCGAGCACTGGGCCCACGATCCGCACGACGAACGGGATCGCCACCACCGCCTGCGCGAGCGGCACGAGCCACGGGGAGCCCCGCAGGTCGAGCGGATCGGCGTCGAACGCCACCACGTAGCCGAACCCAAGCGTCACGGCCGATACGCCGAGCGGTAGCGCGATCAAGCCCCACAAGCCCGAGCGGCCTCGCAGGTCTGCCACCCCGACCGCAAGTGGAAGGCCGAGCCCGAGCGCGAGTGCGGCAGCCGCGGCCGCGAAACGAAGCGAGTTCCCCACGGCATCGAGCGGGGACACGGCGAAGAGGCTGCCCTGACGGACGCTCCCCATCTGCGTGTAGCCCGTGATCGTGAACCCGCTCGGTCCGGCGAACGAACGCCACAGCAACCGAAGCGGTGGGACAACCAGCAGCAGGATCAGCGCGGCCACACACACC
>JALYMB010000158.1 GCA_030773935.1 Actinomycetota bacterium
AGACGGCCTTGACGTTCGCGGCCTGCGGGCCCTTCTGGCCCTGGGTCACGTCGTACTCGACGCGCTGCCCCTCGTCGAGGTTTCGGTATCCCTCGCCCGAGATCGCGCTGAAGTGCACGAACACATCTGCGCTGCCATCCTCGGGGGTGATGAATCCGAACCCCTTCTCGGAGCTGAACCACTTCACGGTTCCGGTTGCCACTGGCGATCCCTCCTTTCTTCCGCCGTCCAGGCTCGCGATGCGGCCCTTGGGCGCCGGCGTGACGCGCCGGTTGAGGGACTGCTTGTAGCGAACCACGAAACGGTACCCTCACTCGATACGGTACACGACCGGCCGGAACAACGCACCTCCCGGATCCCGGGGGTTCAGGCCCTCTTCACGGACACCGAGACGCCGTCACCCACGGGCAGGACGGTCGAGGCCCACGGCTCCCCGCCCGCGATCCGATCGTGGAACCGGCGGATACCCTCAGTGTCGGCATCGTTGACGGATGGGTCTGCCACCTTGCCGCTCCAGATCGCGTTGTCGGCCAGCAGCGTCCCGTCCGGACGCAGCAGTCGAACGGCGTGATCGGCGTAGTCGGTGTACTCGGCCTTCGCGGCATCGATGAACATGGCGTCGTAGGGCCCCTCGAGTCCCGCGAGCGTATCCAGCGCCGCGCCGCGATGGACCGTCACGCGCTCGGCGAGCCCGGCGCGCGCGAACCATCCCTCCGCGGCATCCGCATGCACGTCGGAGAGCTCCAGCGTGTCCAGGTGCCCGTGGGCCGGTAGGGCGCGCGCGAGCCACACCCCGCTGTAGCCGAAGAGCGTCCCGACCTCCACCACCCGGGTCGCACCGAGGGCGGCGATCATCGTTGCCAGCAGCCTGCCGGTCTCCGCGCTCACCTGGATCGCGGGTCCCCGGCGCTCCAGATCCTCGCGGAGCTCGCGCAGCAGCTCGTCCTCCTCCCAGTACCGGGTCCGCAGGTACGTGGCGGTGGCATCGTCCATCCGGGACCTCCTCGTTCGTCGGCGTGACCGTTCTCGCCACCGTACCTAGACTTGCACCGATCATGACGGTCCTTCGCGCGGTCGGTGCGGTTCTGGGCGGGTGCCTATTCCTCGCGACCTCCTACAGCGTCCTGTGCACCCTCGTGATCCCCGGCGGCCGCGCCGGCCTGGCACTTCGGGCGGTGGACCGCGGCGTCGACGCGTTCTTTCGGACCGCCGCGTCGCATCGCCACCGGGCCGCGTCGCGTCACCGACTCCTCCAGGCGCAGGCACCGGTGATCCTCGTCGCGATGCTCGGGGCCTGGCTCGTCGGCTACCTCGTGGCGTTCGCCCTGCTGCTCTGGCCGCAGGCCCACGACTTCTCCGGGGCGCTCAGGGAATCGGGTTCCTCGCTGCTGACGCTCGGATTCGCCTCGACCCGCGCCGGCGGCGCGCCCGTGGTCGACTTCCTTGCCGGCGCGACCGGCCTGGTCGTGGTCGCCCTGCAGATCGCCTACCTACCCACGCTGTACGCATCCTTCAACCGGCGGGAGACCGAGGTGACCCTGGTCGGCGTCAGAGCGGGTCACCCGCCGTGGGGACCCGAGCTCCTCGCGCGCAACCAGATGGGAACGACGCTCGCCGACCTCCCCGAGTTCTATCAGGCGTGGGAGCGGTGGGCGGCCGACGTCGCCGAGAGCCATGCCAGCTACCCGATCCTCCTGCGGTTCCGCTCACCCGATCCGCGGTCGTCGTGGCTCATCGCGCTGCTCGCCGTGATGGACTCCGCCGCGCTCCTGCACGCCACCTCGCCCGGACAGACTCCGCTTCAGGCGCGCCTGAGCCTGCGGATGGGGATCGATTGCCTCCGGCAGCTCGCCACGACGATCGGGATCGTCGTCGACGAGGACCCGAGGCCCGACGCGCCGATCGCTCTGACGCGGGAGGAGTTCGACGACGGTCTCGCCCGGCTCGCGGAGGTGGGGTTCCTCATGGAGCGCGACGCCGACGAGAGCTGGCGTCACTTCGCCGGTTGGCGCGTGAACTACGAGTCGATCGCGTACCGCATGGCCTCATCGATCGACGCGGTTCCCGCTCCGTGGTCCGGACCGCGGCGAAGTGCCGTGCCGGTCGAGTCGCAGCCGCCGTTCCTGAACCGAACGCCCGACCATCCCGAGGGCGTGCCCGGTCCCTTCACCCGCCCACCAGGCGGCGTGGGCACCGGTCGCGGCGACTGAGGCCCTGTTCGGGCTCAGACCGCTGCGCGGTCCTGCTTGAACACCCCGCGCCCCCGGCTGCTGCCGAGGATCCCCAGATCCACCAGCAGGCCCACGATCACCAGCACCAGGCCGAGCCCCCGCAGACCGTGCATCGAGTTCTCCGCGATGGCATAGCTCAGCGTGGTGGTGGGGAGCAGGAAGAAGCCGATCAGGGGCAGCAGCCAGCCGTCGTAGGCACGGCTCAGGTAGTCAGAGAAGAGCCAGAGCAGCACCATGATCAGCCGGGGTGTGATGAGCCCGAGGATCGCGAACACGATCACCCGCGCATCCTATCCCGGCCGGGAACGGCGCACGGGTCGCCGTCGGCCTCGGTCGTCGGATCGCCCACCTGTGTCGAGCGGCCGTACTCGCGCCGGACCAGGACGACGAAGCCCACCACGGCGATCGTGGCGAAGGTGAACCACTGGATCGCATAGCTGAGATGGGGCGGGCTGTCCGCAGGGTCGGGGAGCGGCGCGATCCGCGGAAGTCCGGACGACGCCGGGTCCTGCGAGCCAAGCAGCAGGTACACGGGCGCCAGGGCGTACGGCACCTGGGCGGACAGCGCGTCCAGATCGACGCGGGCGAAGGTGGTGACCGGCGACGGTGGGGAGGCCTCGTCGCCGGGTGGGACCTCGGAGGGGAAGAGCACGCCCGTGACGTGCACGCGTCCGGCCGGCGGCGCCGCATCGACCACGGGCGGCGCGTCGTCGGCGAACGGAACCCATCCCCGATCGACGGCGATGGCCGTCCCGTCGTCGAGCACCAGAGGCGTGAGGACGTGGTTGCCCGTCCGGTCGTCCTGGGTGCGTCCGTACAGGATCACTTCGTGCTGGGTGTCGAACGTGCCATCGGCCGTCACGCGCCGGAACCGGATCGCCTCCTCGCCACCGTCGGAGGTCAGGAGCTCTTCGACCGGTGATGGCGCCGGATCGAGTCGCTGCGCCACCAGGGACTCGTAGGCCTGCCGCTGCCGCAGCCGGTCGAGCTGCCAGAAGCCCAGCCGCATGAACGAGGCCGCGACGAGCAGAACCAGGCCGAGCCCGGCGAGCCAGCGCGGTCGGAGCAGGAAACGGCCCACACGCCAAGGGTAGCCGTGCGGGCTATCGTGTCCGGCGAACGGGCTCGAGGCTGTGTGCATCGATCCTTCGAGGAGCGGACATGAGCGAGCACGATCTGATCGTCGTGGGCCTGGGGCCGGGCGGCGAGGAGGTGGCCCAGCAGGCGGCGGAGGCCGGTCTGGACGTCCTGGGTATCGATCACCGTCTCGTGGGTGGCGAGTGCCCGTACTGGGGTTGCATCCCCTCGAAGGTGATGGTGCGCGCGGGGAACTCGCTTGCCGAGGCCGCTCGCGCGGCCGGCCTGGCGGGCGAGGGTGAGATGACGCCCGATTGGTCCAAGCTCGCCGGCCGTGTCCGCGAGGTGACCGGCGACTGGGACGACACGGTCGCGGTGCAGCGGCACCTGGACCGAGGCGAGACCTTCGTGCGAGGGACCGCCACCATCACCGGCCCGCGCGAGGTGGAGGTGGAGGGCGAGCGCCACACGGCGCGCCGTGGCGTCGTGATCGCCACCGGCGGCATCCCCGCGGCGCCACCCATCCCCGGCCTGGCCGACGTGGAGTACTGGACGAGCCGGGAGGCGATCGAGGCCGAGCGCAATCCCGCTTCGTTGGTGGTCCTGGGCGGTGGCGCGGTCGGCCTGGAGCTGGCGCAGGCCTACCGGCGGTTCGGCACCGACGTGACGATCGTCGAGCACGCGCCGCACGTGCTGTCGCTGGAGGAGCCGGAGCAGGGCGAGGAGCTGGCGAAGATGCTCGCCGCCGAGGGGATCGGGCTCCGGACCGGGGTCGGCGCGACCCGGGTGGCGGCCGACGGCGCCGGGGTGCTCGTCACCCTGTCCGACGGCTCGTCCCTGAGTGGCGAGCGGCTCCTGGTGGCCACGGGACGCCGGGTGGACCTGGCTCCCCTGGGCGTCGAGGCGGTCGGCATCGACCCCGCCGGCCGCGGCATCCCGGTGGACGAGCACCTGCGAGCCGGCGACGGCCTGTGGGCGGTGGGCGACGTGACGGGCGTGGCGGGCTTCACCCACGTCGCCGTGTATCAGGGTCGGATCGCGGTCGCGGACATCCTCGGGCGACCGCACACGCCCGCGGACTACCGGGCGGTCCCGCGCGTGACGTTCACGGACCCGGAGGTGGCGAGCGTCGGCCTCTCCGAGAGCGACGCGCGGGAGCGTGGGATCGATGTCCGGATCGGGCTCGCTCGGACGGCCGACTCCAGTCGCGGCTACATCCACGGACCCGGCGCCGAATTCGGCGTGACGAAGGTGATCGTCGACGCCGCTCGGGGCGTGCTGGTGGGCGCCTCGACGATGGGCCCGGCGGCGGGGGAGATCGTCGGGATCTTCCTCCTCGCGGTCCGAGCCGAGCTCCCGGTGAGCGGTCTCCGCGACCTGATCTACCCGTATCCCACGTTCCTGCGGGGGATCGAACCGGCGATCCAGCAGGTGAGCGAGTCCGGACCGGGCTAGTAGTAGCCCTCGGCCGGGCCCTTGTACTCCTGGATCGTGTTGCCGCCGTCCACGGAGATCGACTGGCCGGTGAGGTAGCTCGCCCCGTTGGAGGCCAGGAACGCGATCACCGCCGCGATCTCCTCGGGCGTGCCCGAGCGCCCGACGGGGGTGTGAAGGCCAGCCACGGTCTCCTCGGGCGTCTGCGAACCCGTCGCGATCCAGCCGGGGGCAACCGAGTTCACGGTGACGCCACGGCGCCCAGCCTCGATCGCGATCGCCCGCATCAGGCCGTCCATCCCGGCCTTCGCGGCGCTGTACCCGGCGGACGCCGGATTGCTCGCGACGGGTCCGGTCACCGAGGAGACCATCACCACCCGTCCCCAGCCGCGATCGAGCATGCCCGGCAGCGCGGCGCGCGTCACGTTGAACGCGGTGGTGAGGTTCATGGCGATGGTCGACTCCCACTCGGCATCGGTGATCTCCACGAACCGCCGCTCCTCGGGGTCGTCCATGGCCACCGTCACCATCCCTGCGTTGTTCACCAGGACGTCGACCCTGCCGAAACGATCGAGGGCCGCATCCACCACCGACCGAGCGGCGCCGGCGTCGGTGAGATCCGCCACGAAGCCGCCGGCGTCGACGCCGTCGCGGCCGAGCTCGGCGACGCGCTCATAGATGCGATCGGTGGTTGCGCACACGCCCACCGCGAGTCCCTCACCGCCGAGCGCGCGGGCCGCCGCCATGCCGATCCCGGTCGGGCTCCCCGCACCGGTTACGAGCGCGACCCTGTCCGGCATGGCGGGGAGCCTACCCGAGCCCGACGCGCCCCGGCATCGACTGTAGGTCAGATTTCTCGTCCTTTCGGCTGCTACCGTGCGCCCTCTCATCGGGGTACCCTCTTGCGCGGATACGGAGGTCGATGCCGGGCTGAGGCTCAAGTTCTGAACCTCCGGGCGTCGATGAAGGTACGGACGGTTCGGGTGAATCGCGGCGTCTCCCTGGCGCCGTGCCCGGCCACGAAGGGGTGGATCGAGAGTGTTCCTCCGTTGGTACGTGGGCACGCAGGTCCGGTGGCTCGGGCTGCGCGAGCGCCTCGTGGACGAGCGTGGTGCCACGGCCGTTGAATACGCGATCATGCTCGCCTTCATCGCCGCGATCATCGTCGCGGCCGTCGCGTACCTCGGCCAGACCACCAACAGCCAGTTCGAGAAGGTGACGTTCGACCCACCGTAGGTGGGAACGGACCGGGCCCGCTCCGCTCGCCCGGCCGTACCGATGACCGGCCCGGCGGGCAACGGGCCGGACGCCACCCGTTCTGGGCCTTGCCCGAATCGAACATATGTTCTATCGTGACCGCTCCGATGGCCGCCGAACCCCAGCTCTTCGAGATCGCGCGCAGGACCTTCGACACCCCGGGTTTCCGCGGGATGGAGTTCATCGAGGTCGAGGCGAAGTCGGTTCTGAACCACGTTCCGGGCGACGCGATGCCCTTCTCGTGGACCATCAATCCCTATCGGGGCTGCTCGCACGCCTGCGTGTACTGCTTCGCCCGCCCCACGCATACGTTCCTGGACATGAACGCGGGCCGCGACTTCGAGACCAAGATCGTCGTGAAGGTGAACGCACCGGAGGTCCTTCGTCGCGAACTCGCGGCACCGCGATGGAAGGGCGAGCACGTGGCCATGGGGACCGCCACCGATCCCTACCAGCGCGCCGAGGGCCGATACCGGCTCATGCCGAGGATCGTCGAGGCACTCGCGACCTCCCGCAACCCCTTCTCGATCCTCACGAAGGGCACCCTGATCCTGCGGGACCTCGACCTCCTGCGGGAGGCGTCCACGACGGCTCCGGTCTCCGCGGCGTTCTCCATCGGCACGCTCGACGAGGAGGCGTGGCGCCGGACCGAACCCGGCACCCCCCATCCGCGTGAGCGGATGGCCGCGGTCGCCAAGCTCAACGCCGCGGGCATCCCGTGCGGGGTGCTGATGGCGCCGATCCTGCCCGGCATCACGGATCGGCCGCGCATGCTCCGAGAGGTCGTCGGCGCGGCGATCGACGCCGGCGCCACCCACGTCTCACCGATCATGCTCCACCTGCGGCCCGGTGTCCGCGAGGGATTCACGG
>JALYMB010000159.1 GCA_030773935.1 Actinomycetota bacterium
GTCATGAACCCGGCGCGTGTCCTGTGGGACAGGTGGCTGTCCGAAGAGCCGCGGATGATCCCCACGCCGCCCGAGGGCCTGCCGGTGGTGCGCTCGTGGCCGGGTTGAGGCGGACGCTGGCGGTCGATCTGAACGGCCTGGTGCTCCCCACGCCGGTCATGGTGGCCTCGGGATGCGCCGGGACCGGTCGTGAGCTGGGAGCTCTGGTCGATATGCACAAGCTGGGCGGTGTGGTGAGTCGGAGCATCACGCTGCATGCCCGCAAGGGCACGCCCACGCCGCGGATCGCCGAGACGCCCTCGGGGATCGTCTGGTCGACCGGTCTGCAGAACCCCGGGATCGAGGCCTTCCTGGAGGAGGAGCTGCCGCGTCTGGCGCGGGGCGGCGCACCGGTGTTCGTCTCGATCGCGGGCGGGACCATGGAGGAGTTCGTTCGTCTCACGAGCCTGCTGCAGGGGGCTCCCGGGATGACGGCGATCGAGATGCAGATCTCCGGCCCCGACGAGGAACTCGGCGCCGCCGTCCTTGCCTCCCGCCCCGACAGGGCCGCCGAGATCGTGGGTGCGGTGGCGAGGATGTCCAGGGTGCCGGTGTTCGCCAAGCTCCCGCCGTTCCTGGCGGAGCTGGCCGAGACGGCGCGTGCTTGTGTCCGGGCCGGGGCGCACGGCCTGACGCTCACCGACGCCGTACCCGCCCTGGGCGTCGATCCGGGGCGGCTCCGGCCCCAGCTCGGCGGGGTCACGGGATGGCTGTCCGGACCCGCCGTGAGGCCGGTGGCGCTGCGCGCCATCCACGAGGTCGCGCAGGAGCTGCCGGGCGTTCCGATCCTGGGTGTCGGCGGCGTGCGAGCCGGCGAGGACGCCGTGGAGATGCTCCTGGCGGGCGCCTGGGCCGTCCAGATGGGGACGGCGACGCTGGTGGATCCGGCGGCACCCGTGACCACAGCGCAGGAGATCGCGTCGTACCTGAAGGCGAAGGGTCTGGCCTCCCCGGCCGACGTCCGCGGGCGTCTGCGCCTCCCGCCGACCCCGGAGGAAGAGGGCCGATGATCCCCCGTCCCGCGAACCCCATGATCGTGGCGATCGATCTCTCCGACCTCGACGAGGCCGAGCGGCTGGCCACCCTCCTCGCGGGGACGGCCGGTCTGTTGAAGATCGGGCTGGAGCTGTTCACCGCCCATGGACCCGACGCCGTTACCCGGATCGCAAGCCACGCCCCGGTGTTCCTGGATCTGAAGCTGCACGACATCCCCATCACCGTCGAACGCGCGTCACGCAACTGTGCGCGATTGGGTGTGTCGATGTTCACCGTCCACGCGCTCGGCGGAGAGGCCATGGTGGCCGCCGCGGTACGAGGCGCCCGGCAGGGCGCGGAGGAGTCCGGTACGACCACACCGACGGTGGCGGCGGTCACCGTGTTGTCCAGCCTGTCCGGCGAGTCGCTCGCTACAGCCACATCCCTTGCCTTCGAGGCAACCTCGGCAGGCGCAGCGGGAGTCGTCGTGTCGGGCGAGGATGTGGCGCAGGTGCGTCAAGTGGTGGGTGAGGACGTCGCCTTGGTGGTGCCGGGCATCCGGCCCGAGGGATCCAACGGCGACGATCAGGTGCGGGTGCTCACGCCGCGCGCCGCGATCGAGGCCGGCGCGGACTACCTGGTGATCGGCCGTCCCATCACGCGTGCCGTCGATCCATCGGGCGTGGCGCGCGGCATCATCCGTGGTCTTCCGTGAACGGCACGGTGGTGGCGCGCACGCGCGTTACCACGGATAACCGCAGGCCGCACGCACGATCCGCGTTGCCCCTGCGGCGGAGGCGGCCGTATACTCCCGCCGTTCCCAGACCTCTCCGACCAGAAGGAGCGCGTGATGGCTCTACCCACCCTGACCCCGGAACAGCGCCAGCAGGCCCTCGCGAAGGCGGCCATCGCACGGAAGAAGCGTGCCGAGCTCAAGGGCCAGCTCAAGTCGGGCAAGAAGTCGCTGACGGACGTGCTGTCCACGTCGGGTGACGACACCGTCGGCAAGATGAAGGTCTCCAACGTTCTGGAGTCCTTGCCCGGTGTCGGCAAGGTGCGCGCGCAGAAGCTGATGGAGGAGCTCGACATCTCCGCGAGCCGCCGGGTCCGAGGTCTGGGAGCCAAGCAGCGCGAGATGCTGCTCGATCGTTTCGCCAAGAAGTAGGGCGCAGCTGGCTCCTGGGAGCGGTTCGCTCTTCGTGATCGCCGGCCCCTCGGGGGTGGGGAAGGGCACGCTGGTCCGGCGGCTCCGTGAGCTCGAGCCCGGCCTGTACGTGTCGGTCTCGGTCACGACCCGCCGACCCCGGCCCGAGGAGCGCGACGGGGTCGACTACTTCTTCATCGACGACGAGGGTTTCGACCGGCTGATCGCTGAGGACGAACTCCTGGAGTGGGCCGAGATCTTCGGGCACCGTTCGGGGACGCCCGCTCGGCCGATCCGAGACGTGCGCCGTGAGGGGCGCGACGCCGTCCTGGAGATCGATGTGCAGGGTGCCGCGATCGTGCGCAGCAAGGTCGCCGACGCCGTCCTGATCCTGCTCGTGCCGCCGTCCCTGGGCGAACTGGAGCGCAGGCTCCGCACCCGTGCCACCGAGGACGAGGAGAAGCTCGCGCGCCGGCTGGCACGGGCCGAGTGGGAGATAACCCAGGGGGAGTGGTTCGATCACCAGATCGTCAACGACGATCTGGAACGCGCATCGTCGCAGGTCGCTGCTATGATCGGTGCATCCCGCCCCGACCCAAAGGACCCTTCCGGATGATCGAACCCAAGATCGACGACCTGCTCGCGCAGGTGGACTCGAAGTACTCGCTCGTGATCCTCGCGGCCAAGCGTGCTCGCGAGATCAACTCCTACTACAGCCAGCTCGGCGAGGGCCGCGGCGAGTTCGTCCCGCCCCTGGTCGAGTCCGGCGGCCTCACGAACAAGCCGCTCTCGATCGCGCTGCAGGAGATCGCGGAGGCGAAGATCAATGCCGAGCGCACCGAGGAGCCCGTCACCGAGTAGGTCGCTCGCGGTGATCGCTCGGGTGGCTCCTCCGGGAGCACCGTCGTGACGGCGAACGGGACCGATGCGCTGAAAGGGCGCAACGTGTTGCTCGGTGTCTCCGGAGGCATCGCCGCGTACAAGGTCGCGAGCGTCGCCAGACAACTGGTGGCGGCCGGCGCCGACGTCCAGGTGGTGATGACCGCCTCGGCGGCCCGGTTCGTCGGTCCCGACACGTTCGCGACCCTCACCGGCAACCCCGTGCACAGCTCACTGTGGGAGGAGCCCGGCACCGTCCTGCACGTGGAGCTGGCGCACGCCGCCGACGTCGCGCTGGTGGCGCCCGCCACGGCGAACTCGATCGCCAAACTCGCGCACGGGATGGCCGACGACCTGCTGTCGGCGACGCTGTTGGAGGCCGCCTGCCCGCTGGTGATCGCGCCCGCCATGCACTCCGGGATGTGGGAGCACCCGGCGACGCGCGGCAACGTGATCATCCTCGAAGAACGCGGTGTGCACTTCGTCGGGCCCGTGTCGGGTGCGCTCGCCCACGGCGACGAGGGCGTGGGCAGGCTCGCCGAGGCCGCGGACATCGTTGCCGCCGTCGGATCCGCGGTGGCCAGAGGGGGCGATCTGGCCGGCCGGACGTTGCTGATCACTGCGGGCCCGACGCACGAGCCGCTCGATCCGGTCCGCTTCATCGGCAACCGCTCCAGCGGCAAGATGGGGATCGCGATCGCTGCCGAGGCCGTGGCCCGGGGCGCCGAGGTGCATCTCGTGCTCGGGCCGGGGACCGGGGGCCCCCCGGCGGGTGTGCACGCCGTGCACGTCACGACCGCCGAGGAGATGCGCGGCGCGGTCCTGGCACAGGTCGAGCAGGCCGACGCCGTCGTGATGGCCGCGGCGGTGGCCGACTTCCGGCCGGCCACCGAGGCCCGTGGCAAGCTGAAGAAGGATGCCGGTGCGCCGCAGCTTTCGCTGGTCCCGACGCCCGACATCCTCCGGGAGCTCGGAGACCGACGAGACGGGGGGGTCCTGGTCGGGTTCGCAGCCGAGACCTCCGACCTTGAGCGGTCGGGGCGGCGCAAGCTGGCGGAGAAGGGGTTGGACCTCATCGTCGTGAACGAGGTCGGTCGCGAGGGTACCGGCTTCGGTTCGGACACGAACGACGCCATGATCCTGGCGCGCGACGGCCGGGACGAGCCTCTGCGCACGTGGACCAAGCGCCAACTCGCCGCGGCGATCTGCGATCGAGTGGCCGAACTGCTGTCCCGGTAGGCCGCTATACTCCGCGCGTCATGACCGAGAGCCATCTCTTCTCGTCCGAATCGGTCACCGAGGGGCACCCCGACAAGCTGGCGGATCAGATCTCCGACGCCGTGTTGGACGCCATGATCGCGCAGGATCCGAACTGCCGCGTGGCGTGCGAGACGCTCGTCACCACCGGGCTCGTGATGGTGGCGGGGGAGATCACGCTCGCGGAGGGCTGGGTCGACATCCCCTCGGTCGTCCGCAACCAGATCGTCGACGTCGGGTACACGGATGCGAAGTTCGGCCTCGACGGCTACACGTGCGGCGTGATCACGGCGATCCAGGAGCAGTCTCCCGACATCGCCCGCGGGGTCAACGACGCGCTCGAGCACCGCGAGGACCACTCGGCCGACGACCTCGACACGCTCGGCGCCGGTGACCAGGGCATGATGTTCGGCTTCGCCTGCCGCGAGACCGAAGAGCTGATGCCCACGCCGATCGCCGTGGCGCACCGTCTCGCGAAGCGA
Source organism: Actinomycetota bacterium (assembly GCA_030773935.1). Classification (GTDB taxonomy): domain Bacteria; phylum Actinomycetota; class UBA4738; order UBA4738; family HRBIN12; genus JALYMB01. The sequence goes on from JALYMB010000159.1 coordinate 4,777, forward strand.
CTCGCCGACGTCCGCCGCGCGGGCGTCGTTCCGTACCTGCGGCCCGACGGCAAGACGCAGGTGTCGATCGAGTATCAGGACGGGAAGCCCGTTCGCGTCGACACCGTCTTGATCTCCGCGCAGCACCGCGAGGAGGTCGACGTCGACACGCTGCTGAAACCCGACATCGAGGCCGAGGTGATCGGGCCGGTGCTGCGCGAGTTCCCCGATCTCCGGGCCGACGACGCCCGGATCCTCGTGAACCCCACGGGCCGGTTCGAGATCGGTGGCCCGAAGGCCGATACCGGACTCACCGGTCGAAAGATCATCGTCGATACGTACGGGGGCTACGCGCCCCACGGCGGCGGCGCCTTCAGCGGCAAGGACCCCACCAAGGTCGACCGGTCCGCTGCGTACATGGCGCGACACGTCGCGAAGACGGTGGTCGCGGCCGGCCTGGCGGACCGCTGTCAGCTCCAGGTGGCGTACGCCATCGGGACCGCCCACCCCGTGTCGCTCATGATCGACACGTTCGGAACCGAGACCTGCGATCCGAAGAAGCTTCGGTCGGCGCTGTGGGACGTCTTCGACTTCCGTCCGGCCGCCATCATCGCCGCGCTCGACCTGCGACGGCCTTTGTACCGGGAGACCGCGGCGTACGGGCACTTCGGTCGCAAGGAGTTCCCCTGGGAGGCGACCGACCGCGCCGACGACCTCCGCAACGCCGTCGGGTAGGCCCGTCGCGGTCTGCATCGACCGCCCACTCCTCGCGCTCGACCGGCCCTTCACGTACCGACTGCCCGACGAGATCGACGCCGGCGTCGGGTCGCTCGTCCAGGTTCCGTTCCACGGAAGGAGCGTGCGGGGTTGGGTGCTGGGCGACACCGCCGACGTGCCCGCCCGGACGCTCGCGATCCGCAAGGTGGTCTCGCCGGTGCGGTTCTTCGACGAGACGTCCCTGGAGCTGCTGCGGTGGGTGAGCCTGCGCTACGTCGCACCCCTCGCCACGGTGATCGGTCGTTCGCATCCTCCCCGGGTCGCGTCCGAGGAGGACGTGGGCACGGGTGCGGCCGCGCCCGTACCCCCGGCGGTCGTCCCGGGCGAGGGACCCCTCGACGGCTACCGGGGCGGGGACGATCTCGCCCATGCTCTGTCCCGAGGCGCCGGCCCCTTCGTGCTTCGACCGGCGCCCGAAGAGGAGGCGGCCCTGGCGCTCCAGGCTGTCACCAGCTGTCTCGCGGGTGGCCGTCGTGCGATCGTCCTGGTGCCCGAGGCGTCACCTGTGCCGGCCACGGCCCGCCTGCTTGCCGACAGTCTCGGCGATCGCGTGGCGCTGCATGTGGGTGGGGACAGGAGGGCTCGCTACCGGTCGTGGCTGGCGATCGCCGCCGGCCGGCACGACGTGGTGGTCGGCACGCACTCGTCGGTGTTCACCCCTCTCACCGGGGTGGGCCTGATCTACGTCGCGCGCGAGTCCCACGCCGCCCACCGGGAGGATCGGGCTCCGTACTACCACGTGCGCGACGTCGCCCTGGCGCGCGCGCGGCTCGCCGGCGCCGTGTGCGTGCTCTCGGCGTTGTGCCCCTCGTCGGAGGCGGTGGCGATGGATCTGCAGGTGGTCGCTCCCACCGGCCGGCGCTGGCCGCCGGTCGAGGTGGTGAATCCCGGCCCCGAAGGCAGGGCTCCTCGTCTGCTGCGCGCCCTGCGGGAGACGACGCGCGGTTTCCTGTACGCCCCGCTGCCCGGATACGGCATCGCGCAGGTCTGCCGGTCCTGCGGGGCAGCCGCGGCCTGTGCGGCGTGCGGCGGCGCTCTGCGTCTCACGGACGGGGCCGTGCGCTGCGTGGTCTGTGAGGCGCCGGGACGCTGCGTGTCCTGCGGCCGCTCGGATTTCGGGGTCCGCCGGGGCGGGGCTGAGCGGGTGGAGGAGTGGGCGACCTCGGTTGCGCCGGTGCCCGTGCGCCGGCCCGGCCGGCCGCGCGCGCCGAGGGATCGCGAGATCCTGGTCGGAGGTGCGGAGCTCGTGCGGGACCTGGGTGCCCTGGATCTGGATCTCGTGGGCATCCTCGACGCGGATCTGGCGGAACGCCGACCGGGGATCGGCGCCCGAGAGCGGGCGCTCGCTACCTGGATGGAGGCGGTGGGCTGGGCGCGGCCGCACGGGCGCGCGATCGTGCAGTCGTCCCACGCGAACGACCCGGGTGTGCAGGCGCTGGTCCGCGGCAACCCGGATCGGTTCCACCGTGACGAGGCGCGCCGCCGTGGGGACGCCGGCTTCCCGGTCGGCGCGGCGGTGTTCCGCGTGGCGGGCGCCGCCGAGCTCCAGCAGCGACTGGCGACCCTCGAGCCGATCACGTTGATCGCGTCCTCGCTCGGTGAGACCACGGTGTGCGTGGTGGCGCTCGAGACGGCCGCCATCCCCAGGTTCGGAGC
>JALYMB010000160.1 GCA_030773935.1 Actinomycetota bacterium
CTCCTTGTCCGCTCGGGCACGGGGGAAACGAAAGACCCCCCGCCTCGGCGGGAGGTCTGGAGGGCGCGTCGGCCGGCGAACCGGCTCGAGCGCGCCTAGGAACCAGATACGTTCGCGAGCGATCCGGCCCCGAGCATGCTGAACGGCGAGTCAAACATCGTTGCCAGTGTGCCCCACCAGGGCTTTCCGTGTCAAGCAGAACCTGGAGCGGGCCAGAACTACCGAAGAAAGGGTAGCTGCCGCTTCAGAGTGGCGGTGGAGGCGTCGATGGAGCAGACAGAGCGCCGCAAGGCCGCTCGAGTCCACCCAAGCTCTTGCGAAGGGATCACCATGAGAAGGCGCAGCCTGCTCGTCGCGTTGGCCGCCGGCGTGCTCACGCTCGGCATGACGCTTCCGGCCTCGGCGGACACGACCGCCCCGACCACCGCCACGATCACCATCACGGGCGGATCGCTGGCGATCACGGCGCCGGCCGACGCCGGCAATCTCGGAACCCGAACGAACACCGTCGGCGGGGGCACGATCAGTGGTTCCCTCGGTCAGGTGCAGGTCCAGGATGGGCGCAGCGCAGCCGCCGGATCGGGCTGGGTCGTGAGCGTCATCTCGACCGCCTTCACCCCGCCGACGGGAACGGCGATTGCAGCAAGCGCGGTCAGCTATACCGTCGGGACGATCACGAAGGTCGGCACGGCGACCTACACAGCGAACAACCCGCCGAACCTCACTGGCGTCGCCCCCGCGATCACCGCGACCGGCATCACCGGGGACAACTCAGCGACCTGGAACCCAACGATCAACGTGGTGATCCCCGGAGGTATGGCCGCCAACGTCTACTCGGCGACGATCACGCACTCCGTTGTCTAAGTACGCACGACTCCGCGGTGGCGTGGTGTCTCTCACCATCGCCGCCGCGATCCTCGGACCGACGAGCGCGGCTCTGGCCGCGACCCCGAGCCCAGCACCGACAGCCTTGGCCGCCGGCGGCATCGGGCTACGGCTCGTCGACGTCCCGGTGAGCGCGAGCGACGATCCTCGTGCGCAGCTTTACATCGTGGATCACCTCGCTCCGGGCACGGTCATCGAGCGCCGGATCGAGGTCTCCAACACCACAGCTTCCGCCGCGCATGTCGTCCTGTATGCAGCGGCGGCAACGATCGAACACGGCTCGTTCCTCGGCTCGGCCGGTGATACACCGAACGACCTGTCCACGTGGACGTCCGTCCTTCCGGGCGCCTCCGACATCCCCGCACACGGGCGCCTGATCGCCACCGTCACGATCGCCGTGCCCAACGACGCGGCTCCGGGGGAGCAGTACGGCGTCGTCTGGGCCGAGGTGCGCTCGGCGCCTACGGTCGGCGGCGGCTTCATCGAGGTCAACCGCGTGGGCATCCGCCTCTACCTGTCCGTCGGACCCGGCGGGGCTCCCGCCGCCGATTTCCAGATCGACTCGCTCACCGCGGAGCGCTCACCCGAGGGTCAGCCGGTGGTTCTCGCGACCGTGCACAACACGGGAGGACGCGCACTCGACATGAGCGGAACCCTCCGACTCTCGTCCGGACCGGGCGGGCTCAGCGCCGGCCCGTTTGCCGCCACCTTAGGCACCACGCTGGCCATCGGCGAGACGGAGCTGGTGAGCATCGTTCTCGATAAGCAAGTCCCAGCCGGGCCATGGGAGGCGCACATCGTCCTGCGGAGCGGTCTGCTCGAACGCAGCGCGCGAGCGACGATCACCTTCCCCGCGCTGGGAGCCGCGCCGTCGGTGAGCATCTCCACCCGACCCGCCTGGCTGTATCCGGTCATCGCGGGGATCGCCGCGTTCCTGATGCTGGGTCTCGCGATCCTGCTGATCGTGTCGAGGCGACGCCGGCGCCGACGCGCCGCGGTCTTCATGCACCCGCCGCGGCACGCCCCGAAACCGGCCTCAACGCGGTCGAAGGTCTCGAGGATCTAGGGCCCTTCGCGCAACTCGGGTTGCGGCTCGGCACCGGAGACGCGCGTCGCACGACGATCGCGGACGAAGAGGATCCAACCGCTCACGGATACGAACGCGGCAGCCGCGATGAGCAGGCCGAGCGCGATGAGCAGGGTCGTCTGCCGGTCCATGCCCTT
>JALYMB010000161.1 GCA_030773935.1 Actinomycetota bacterium
GTCGAACGCTCCGTGTGGTCCGTGTTCGGCAACACCGGGCAGGACTGCTGCGCCAGGAGCCGGGTGTTCGTCGAGCGGGTCGCGTACGACGACTTCGTCGCGGCCATGGCGAAGCGGACGGACGACCTGAAGGTTGGCCCACCCCTCGACGAGGAGACGGACCTCGGGCCGATGATCTCCGCCGGGCAGCGCGACACATCCCTCGAGTACCTGGAGACCGGCCAGAAGGAGGGCGCGCGGCTGGTGACCGGAGGTGAGATCCCCGAGGTGGCCGGTGGCGAGGGCGGCTTCTACCTTCGGCCGGCCGTGCTGGCCGACGTTCGCAACGACATGCGGGTGGCCCAGGAGGAGATCTTCGGACCGGTGGCGTGCGTGATCCCGTTCGACACCGAGGAGGAGGCCGTCCGACTGGCCAACGAGACGGAATACGGTCTGTCCGGTTCGATCTGGACGCGCGACCTGGGGCGGGCCATCCGGATGGCGAAGGCCATCCGCACGGGGGTCATCAGCGTGAACTCCTCGAACAGCGTCCACACCGAAGCGCCGTTCGGGGGCTACAAGCGGAGCGGTATCGGGCGGGAGATGGGCATGCACGCCGTGAACCTGTACACCGAGGTGAAGAACGTCTACTTCTCCGAGGCGTAGCTACACGGAGCGCTCGTAGCGCTCGCGTTCCCAGTCGGTGACGGTCTCGCGCCAGGCCTTGAGCTCCCAGGCACGGGATGTCGCGTAGTACTCGCTGAACCGCTCCCCGAGCAGCGACCTCAGAACCGGGTCCTCGTCGAAGGCACGCAGTGCGGCCTCGAGCGAGCCGGGCAGTCCGGGCAGGTCCGGTCGCGCGTACGCATCGCCCTCGATCGGCGGTGGCAGGTCCGACTTGCTCCTGATGCCGTCGGCGGCGGAGGCGGTCACGGCCGCGAGCGCCAGGTAGGGGTTGGCGTCGGCGCCCGGCCTCCGGCACTCGAACCGCCACAGGTCGGCCCGGTCTGAACCGATCGCCCGGACCGCGCAGGACCGGTTCTCGTACCCCCACGTGGCGTTGATCGGCGCGAACCACCCCGGGACCAGGCGCTTGTACGAGTTCACGGTCGGGTTCAGCAGCAGCGAGGCGGCCGGCAGGTGATCCAGCACGCCCGCGATCGCCGACCCGAAGACAGCCGGCAACGGGTCGGTCCTCTCGTCCGAGGCGAACGCGTTCGTCTCCCCGTCCCAGCACGACATGTGGACGTGCCCGCTCGATCCCTCTTCGCCACTCGCGGTCTTGGCAAGGAAGCTGGCGTGCAGACCCATCGAGGCCGCCAGCTCCTTCACCGCGAACTTCACCAGCGCGGCGTCGTCGGCGGCGCGGAGGCCGCGCCGCGGTCCCAGGTTCAGCTCGAACAGTCCGGGGCCCGCCTCCGTGTGCACGGCGGAGAGCTCGATCCCCAGCCCCTCGAGAGCCGGGACGAGCTGGGACACGAGATCCCCGTAGCGCCCGATCTCCGTGAGGCTGTAGCTGATGCCGCTCGACAGGGGCTGACCGCCGGAGTCCCACAGCCGGATCTCGTATTCGAGTGCCGCCATGACCTCGAACCCCAGCTCCGCCATCCCGTCCAGCACGTGCCGGAACACCTCTCGGGGAGCGAGATCGCAGGCGGAGCCGTCGGGCCAGCTCGGCGTGGCCAGGCAGACGCGCCAACCTGGACGCCAGCTCAGGTCGTGGAGCGTGTCCGGGTCCGGGTGCACGAGCAGATCTGCGGCTCCGGTCCGGATGCCGAAGCGTTCGAAGTCGGTGATCGGCGTGTCGACCGGGTCCAGGCCGAGGATCAGGTCCGTCATCACCGTTCCGTGGCGTAGCGCCGACTCAAAGGCGGCGGGCCGCAACGCCTTCCCTCGGATGGACCCGTTGACGTCGGGGATCCCGAGGAGCACGAACTCCGCCTCGGCGGCGCGGCCCCCGGAGATCACGGGCGTGTCACCGAGTTCTTCAGTGAGCTCCTGATCGTGCCCTCCACCTCGCCGATCGTGGCGGCGAACCGCTCGACCATCTCGGCGAGCTCCGCGTCGGTGCTCGTGTACGCCGGGGCGAGCAGCACCTGGTCCCCCGCGTACCCGTCCGCCTGCGGGTGCGTCGACGTGACGAGCAGGCCGTGCTCGAACGCCGTGTCGTCGACGAGCGATGCGGCGTCCAGCTCGTTGGGCAGGAACGACGTCCCGTCGCGGGGGTCGACGAGTTCGACGCCAAGCAGGAAGCCGCGACCGCGGACCTCACCGACGATGTCGGAACCGGACAGGGCTGCCTCGAGATCCCCGAGCAGGTCCGGTCCACGCTCTCGGACACGCTCCACCAGGCGTCCCTCGGCGATCAGGTCGAGAACGGCGAGGCCGACGGCCGAGGACAGGGGGGCACCGTCCCAGGTGTGTCCGAGGTCGAACTCCCGCGACCCCTGGTCGATGGCGTCGTAGACGTGCTGCCGGCAGAGGACGCCTCCGAGGGGGGCGTGGCCGGCTCCGAGGCCCTTTCCGACGGTCACGATGTCCGGCTCGATCGGGAGCTGATGGGCGGCCAGCCAGGTCCCGACTCGGCCGACGCCCGTCACGACCTCGTCGAAACAGACCAGGAAGCCGTGCTCCTCACGGCGTTCGGCCAGGCCCAGCCAGAAGCGCTCGGGCGGCGAGTAGCCGGGCAGCGCGGCCGCGCTGATCGGCTCGCAGAAGAAGGCGGAGATCGTCCCCGCGCCCGCCACGTCGATCAGGCGATCGAGCTGCCGCAGCGCGGCCTCGCCGCTCGGGTCGGATCGCCAGGTACTCGGCGGGATGTGCAGATGATCCGCCAGGTACGGGGTGTACGGGTCCTGGAGGACGCGCCTGCCGGTGAGAGCGAGGGTGCCCATGGTCGAGCCGTGGTACGCCTGCGCGGGCGAGATCACGCGCCAGCGCTCCGTCTGGCCCCGATCCATGTGGTAGATCCGGGCCAGCTGCAGGGCGGTCTCGTTCGCTTCGGAGCCGCCCGAGACGAACCGCACGCGCGCCATCTCGGGCGCCACGACCTTCAGCATGCGGTCGGCCAGGCGCTCCTGCGGCTCGCTGGTGAAGTGGTGGTTGTAGAAGTAGGCGATGCGCTCGGCCTGCTCGGTCGCCGCCGCAACGAGCTCCGGCACGGCGTGGCCGAGACACGTGACCATGGCTCCGCCGGAGCAGGCGTCGAGGATCCGGCGGCCGTCGGTGGTGGTGAGCCAGACGCCCTCGCCGCGCTCGACGTTCGGGTACTCCAGGTCGAGGAGGCGTGGGAACACGCTGGTGTCGTCCGAGCGGATCGTGCCGTTCACGTCGCGGCCCGGGATCCCAGCCCGGCAACCCTGTCGAGGTACCCCTCCAACAGCTGCCACGACAGTCGCTTGCTCTCCTGCGCGCGCCCGTTCGTCTCCTCGAGCAGCGCATCCGGGTCGACGCCCTCGGCATCGAGCTCGTGGCGATAGGCCCGGACCCATTCGTCCATGATCTCGGGCGTCACCTCCGGATGGAACTGCAGGCCGAGGCTGCGTCCGGCGACGAACGCCTGCGTGCCCAGGTCGGTCTCGGCGATCACGGTCGCACCGGGGGGCGACGTGATGACGTCGAAGTGCCACTGGAACCAGGGACCGTCGGGAACGAGGTTGGGGTCGCGGGTTCGGACGGGGAGCCAGCCGATCTCCGACTCGGAACCGCGGACCACCTCTCCGCCCAGCACCCGGGCGAGCATCTGGCCGCCGAAGCAGAGGCCGAGGATGGCCACGTTCGCGTCGACCGCCCCCCGCATGAGCCGCGCCTCACGCCGGACGAATTCGTGGGAGTCGTCGTAGGCGGCGAACTCGGATCCGAGGGACACGATGAGGTCGTACCGGCCGGGATCGATCTGGGGATCCTCGAGGTCGATCCGGAGCACCTCCGTCTCGGCTCCGTGCCCGTCCAGCCACTCCGTCACGTAGCCCGGTGGGGTGGGCTCCTCGTGCTGGAGGATCAGGGCACGGAGCGCCCGCGAGCTCATCGCTCCGCCTCCGTGGTCGCTCGATGGGCGTTCAACTCGCGCTCCACACCCCCGGCGACCTGCTGCACCGTGTCGGCGAATCGCGACACCATCTCCGCCAACTCCTCGTCGGTCGTCGTGAAGGGGGGCGCGAACAGCGTCTGGTCACCGGCGTACCCGTCGCGCGTTGGCTGCGTCGAGAGGACGATCAGGCCGCGCTCGAAAGCAGCATCGTCGATCCTCGCCCCGACACGCAGCTCCGCAGGGAGGAACGAGTGGCCGTCGCGGGGATCGACGAACGACACGCCCAGCAGGTACCCGTGCCCCCGGACCTCGCGCACCATCGGGATGCCGTCAAGCGCGACATCGAGCTCTTCCAGCAGCTTCGTCCCGCGGTCGCGGACGCGTTCGACGAGACCCTCCGAGCGCATGGCCTCCAGCACGGCGAGACCGACACCGCACGCCAGGGGCGCGCCGTCCCATGTGTGCCCCAGGGTGAAGCGCCTCGAGCCCTGCGCGATCGCCTCGTACACGTGATCGCGGACCAGCACGGCCCCGATGGCCACGTACCCCGCGCCCAGGCCTTTCGCCGTCGCGATGATGTCGGGCGCGCAGTCGGTACCGGCTCCCGCGAACCACCGCCCCGTTCGGCCCACACCCGTGACGACCTCGTCGAAGAGGACCAGGAACCCGTGCCGGTCGCGTCGCTCGGCCAGGCCTTCCCAGAAGCGCGGCGGCGGAGTGTAGGCGGGCAGCGCCGCCGCGCTGATCGGCTCGCAGAAGAACGCCGAGACGGTTCCCGGGCCTGCCTCCTCCAGGGCCCGATCGAGGGCCTCGAGCGCCTCCTCGCCGGTAGGGTCGAACCTCCACGTGCTCGGCGGGATGTGGAGGTGCCGGGGGAGGTAGGGGCCGAACGGTCCGTGGAGCCCCGGACGGCCGGTCAGCGCCAGGGTCTCCATCGTGGGACCGTGGTAGGCCTGGGCCGGGGAGATCACCTGCCATCGATCTGCGTCGCCGCGCTCCACGTGGTATTTGCGGGCCAGCTGGAGGGCCATCTCGTTGGCGTCCGACCCGCTCGTCACGAAGCGGACGCGCGTGAAACCCTCGGGTGCGACCTCGACGAGCTGCCGCGCCAGACGCTCCTGAGCGGGGTTGGTCAGTCGCTCGTTGTGCACGAAGGCAAGCCGCTCGGCCTGGGCCTGGGCCGCGGCGATGACGTCCCGGCGACCGTGCCCGAGGGTCGCGGCCATCGAGCCCCCGCTCATGGCGTCGAGGTACCGGCGCCCGGCCGCGTCCTCCACCCACACGCCATCACCGCGAACGATCACGGGGTAGCGACGATCGAGCTCGAGCGGGAGCACGCCGGTCCTGCCACTGTCGATCACCGAGCGGACCACCGGACCCTCCGTTTCCGATCCCGGCCGTTGGACGACCTCCGGCGAAGCAGGCGAGAGCACCCCACCGGAGATTACCTCCCGTGCGGCATGTCCACGAACGTCCCGGCGCGACGATGCGTCTCCCTTTCGGGTTCGCTATCCTGCAAGGCCCATCCTCGGTTCAGGCCACTGGGGGGCCGCCGGCGTTGGCCGGATGAGGGTCGCGGGAGGAGCTTCGTGGACAGCGTCGAACGGATCCTCGAAGGGTGGCAGAAGGACGGCATCGAATGGGTCCGGTTCGAGCTGCCGGATATGCACGGCACCTCGCGGTCCAAGACCATCCCCATCCGGCACGCGTTCGGGTACGCAGAGCGAGGCCTCAACATGTACGGGGGGACGAGCGTCCTGGACAGCCGGTCGGACGTCGTGGGAGGAACGCTGTACAACGAGGAGCGCCAGTACGCCGACCAGCTGCTGTTCCCGGACCCGGAGACCGCCGCGGTCGTCCCGTGGGCCGATCGGACCGCCCGGTTCATCTGCGACGCGAGCTGGTACGACGGCACGCCCCTCGATGCCACGCCGCGGCAGGTGTATCGCAGGGCGCTCGACCGATGCCGGGCGATGGGCTTCGAGCCCGTGACCGGCTTCGAGTACGAGTTCTACCTGCTGGACGCGGAGACCCGAGAGCCGCTCTTCAGCGGCTACCACATCTTCAACACCCTTCGGAACTCGTACGTGCCCACGGTGGGCCGCATCCTCGAGCTGATGCCCAAGACCGGCGTCGACATCATCACATCGAACTGCGAGTACGCGGGGTCGCAATGGGAGATCAACTTCGCCCCCGGGAAGGGGCTCGCGGGCCCCGACCAGGCGTTCACGTTCAAGAACGGCGTGAAGGAGATCGCCCGGGGCGACGGCTATATCGCGACGTTCATGAGCAAGCCGTTCGGGGACTCCGCCGGGAGCGGCTGCCACACGCACATCTCGCTGGTCGATGCGGAGAGCGGGGAGAACGCGTTCGGGGACGCCGACGACCCCCAGGGCATCAACGACGTATGCAGGTCCTTCATCGCCGGGCAGCTCCGGTACGCCAAGGCCGTCGACGCGGTGATCGCCCCGACCGTGAACTGCCACCGCCGCCGCCGGAAACACACGTTCAGTCCGACCAACATCTCATGGGGGCTCGAGGACCGGTCGGCCCTCCTGCGGGTGAAGGGCGGAAGGCCCGAGTCGACGCATACCGAGAACCGCGGACCGACGGCCGTGTCCAATCCCTACCTGGTCGGTGCGGCGCTGCTGTCGGCGGGCCTCGCGGGGATCGAGCAGGGCCTGAAGCCTCCTCCGCCGTCGAGCGGCGGCCCGGCCGAGGAGAACCCCTCGCTCGAGCCGCTTCCCTCGTCGCTCGTAGAGGCGCTGGGTGAGCTCGCCGGCGAGCCGGCCACGAAGGAGTTCTTCGGCGAGGAGTTCCTGAAGGTGTACGCGGCCATGCGAGGCCACGAGCTCTCCCGGTTCGCCGACTGGGTGACGGACTGGGAGCGCCAGGAATACCTCGAGCTGTTCTGATCGGGGTCGTGTGTGGCCGCTACGGCAGCGGGTAGATCCGCAGAGCGTTCCCTCGCGCGATGCCCTCGGCGATGCGCCCCGCGGTCGCCGCGTCGCAGTGGTCGGCGTCGATCCATCTGTCGAGGGTCTCCCTGAGCGCCCGCCGGAAGAGCATGGCTCCCAGGTGGTACTGCTCGGCCACTCCGAACGCGTCGGAGGAGAACAGGAGCTTCGAGAACGGCGCCACCTCCATGGCCTCCGCCAGCAGGCCCGCGGAGCTCGGCCCGTGGTAATGCAGGGCGGAGCCGACGTCGAAGTACACGTTCCCGTACACCGAGGCGAGGTACGCCGCGTCGCGGTGGAACGGGTAACAGTGAAGGAACACCATGTTCACGCCGAGCCGGTCGAACTCCCGGATCAACGAGGTGAGGAGCGTCGGGTTCGAGCGATGCAGCTGCAGGTCCGCGTCTCCCCATCCCGAGTGGAACTGGACCGGCAGGCCTCGTTCGCGGGCGAGCCGCGCACCCGACCAGATGCCGAAGCGGAGCAACACGGGATCCGCGAGCCGGGGCCGCCCCGAGGCGGCCGTGTCCAGGAACGGCCCGGCGGCCCGCACGACCTCGGCGTCGTCGGGTGCCTCCGGGTCGAACGAGAACCCGCCCCGGTACGCCACGATGGTCTTGAACCCCACGGCCTCCTGCGAGACCTCCTCCAGCGCCTCCCGGTAGGCGCTCGGGAACCGACCCGCATCGACGCCCGAGCCGGCCACGGCTTCCGCCACCGCTTCCAGCCGGACGATCTCGTGGACCGGGACGGCGGCCAGCGCGCCCATCGCCGGGAGGTCCAGAAGCTCATCGGAGCGGTACCCGGTGTCGATCATGAGCGCGCCCAAACCTGCCTCCCGCAGGAACGACCGCGTCACCTCCTCAGCGCCCAGGGCCGCGCGGCGCTCGACGTAGTCCTGCGGCGAGGCGAACGGCTCGAGCCCAAGTACCGGAGCACACCATCGGCGGATCGCCAGGCCCAGAGGGGAATCGAAACGGCTCGTCCCCGGAGGCGGCGGGTCGTAGCTCTCCGTGATGAGGCGCTCGAACCCGGCCAGGTCGAGATCCGTCTTCGCCACGCCGTGACAGTGGTGGTCGATCAGCCGGAGACCTTCCACATCGCCCGCATCGTCCGCGCGCACTGACCGATCGCCTCCCTCGAGCCCCCGACGAACGCGCCCGAGCATAGCCTCTCCTCTCTGGCCCCCGTACCGTGGCGTCGCGTCCCCCTCCCGTCGATGGCATGATTGCGTCCCCGAGAGAGGCCGAAGACAGATCCGCATGCAGCTGCGAGGAGGTGCAGCGTTGGAGGGCGATCAGGGATCCGGAGAGGAGATGGCCCGGCGCACCGACAAAGCCAGGGCGTTGACGGAGTCGCTGTCGGCTCACGGGGTCCGTGCCGTCGCCCTCAGCCAGGTCGACAATGCCGGGGTCGCGCGGGTGAAGAGCGTGCCGGTGTCGTTCCTCGAGCGGGCCGTGCGCTACGGGATCGGCATGTCGCCGGTCTTCGAGGTCTTCATGGTCAACGACTCCATCACGTCGAGCGACGAGGTGGGCGGGCCGGTCGGCGACCTCCGGCTCATGCCCGACCCCTGGGCGTTGAGGACGCTCGCCGCTCAGCCGGGGTGGGCCTGGGCTCCCGTCGACAAGCACACGCAGGATGGCGAGGTCTACGCCGGCTGCCAGCGGACCTTCGCCAAGCGGCAGGTGGCCCGGGCGGCCGAGGCGGGGATCGAGCTGCGGATGACGTTCGAGCTGGAATGGTTCCAGGCCCATCACGACTCGGAGGCGGAGAGCCCCATCCACAGAGGTCCCGCGTACGGGCTCTCGGTCCTGGCGACGATCTCGGACTACGCGCGGGACCTCATCGCTGCGCTCGAGGAGGAGGGCGTCGGGGTCGACCAGTTCCATCCCGAGTACGCGATGGGCCAGTTGGAGGTCTCCGTGCCACCGACCGATCCGGTCGGTGCGGCCGACACGACCGTCCTGGTCCGCCAGACGATCCGGGGGGTGGCCGCGACGCACGGGATGCGCGTTTCGTTCTCCCCCGTGGTGATCGCGAACCACGTGGGCAACGGCGGGCACGTCCATTTCAGTCTCTGGCGCGACGGGGTGAACCTGTTCGCCGGTGGTCAGGGCCCCTACGGGATGACGGAGCCGGGCGAGGCGTTCGTGGCCGGCGTGCTCGCCGAGCTCCCCGCCCTGGTGGCCGTGGGCTCCCCGAGCGCGCCCAGCTACCTTCGGCTGATCCCGTCGCACTGGGCGGGAGCGTTCGCCTGCTGGGGGCGGGAGAATCGCGAGGCCGCCATCCGATTCGTCACCGGGATGGTCGGGACGCGCGAGACCGCGGCCAACGCCGAGGTGAAGTGCTTCGACGCGAGCGCGAACCCCTATCTGGCAGTGGGGACGCTCATCGCCGCCGGCCTGGCCGGCGTGGAGAGAGACCTGCGGCTGCCCGAGGAGGTCACCGTCGATCCCGCCGCCCTGTCGGATACGGAGCTCGCCGACCGAGGCATCCAGCGGCTGCCGCGATCCATCGAGGAGGCGCTGTCGCACCTGGAGAAGTCCGACGTCCTGCGGGACGCCATGGGACCAATGCTGTTCGGGCCCTTCACGGCGGTGCGCCGCGCGGAAGCCGAGGCCTTCGCCGGCCAGGAACCGGAGGCGGTCGTGGCGGCTCACCGGTGGCGGTACTGAGGCGGCCTCGAGGCTCACCACATGCCGACGCTCAGCGTCGCCCCGTCGGCGTTACTCTCCCGCCCCTCCTCCCGCGGGGGCCAGCTCGCTCACGAACTCCGCGTCGGTCTTGCCCCGCCGTGTTCGCTGAGAGATGAGGTAGATCACGATGCCCGAGATCACCGAGATGGCCGTGATCCCGATCATCCACGTGTTCCACTCGGCGAGCGTGGGGTAGCCGGTCGGGTACCACGAGCCGACGAAGATGAAGAGCACGGCGAGGATGTTCACGACGAATCCGGCGGCGCCGCAGAGATAGAGCACGCCGAGCGAGGTCCGGCGCTCCCGCTCGAACAGGGCGGGATCGGCGCGCTTGGCGAAGAAGATGTCGAGGAAGAGCAGCGCCGTCGAGATGCACCAGACGATCGTGAGGCCGGCGTAGAGCGCGTAGAAGACCTTGTACGGGTCCTTGCCACCGGCACCGAGGATGAAGAACAGCAGGACCGCGATGATCGACGCGATCACGGTCTGCAGGATCACGGCGTTCGCGGGCACCTTGTTCTTGTTCACCCGCCCGATCTGATGCGGGAGGCGCTTCTCCATGCCGGACACGAAGAGCAGGCGGGCGAACGCGTAGTTGTACACCACCGCGGCGGTGAGGAAGACCCACGCCAGGATCAACGCCACGATGACCCCGGCCCACTTGCCCATCGCCAGACCGACGGCTTCGGCTCCGCCGCTCGTGGCGTTCGCGCCTCCCGCCTTGATCACGACCATGTTCCCCCACGTGGTCCACAGGTAGGCGGCCATGACGATGATGCAGCCCCAGAACAGGTAGGTCCTGATCGCCTTCTCGCCGCCCTTGACCTCGACCCCCATGTTGAGGGGTGTCTCGATCCCGAGGAGCGCGAGGATCGCGAAGGAGAAGAACGTGAGGTTGGCGGGGAGCCCGAGCGCCAGCTTGTCGCCCTGGAACGGGTCCCATCCGGTCGAGAAGGAGGTGGAGGAGGCGTTCCCCTTCAGGAGCCAGACGACGCCGGCCAGGCCGATGAGGAAGATCACGGCCGCGTAGGCGAAGAACTGCACGTTCACGTAGTTCTGTGTCAGCCGCATCCGCAACAGGGACATCGCCGCGCTGAACCACAGGACGATGAGCACGATGATCCCCATCTCCCAGTTCTTCGTGAGGATCTCGCACGGCGCGCCGCTACAGTCGAAGAACCTGGCCATCTGCTGGACGAAGTTGGCCACGAGGATCCCGGCAGTCACCATCACGATCGGGCCCGGCCACCAGGCCACGAACCCGGCGAAGAACCCCCAGAACGG
>JALYMB010000162.1 GCA_030773935.1 Actinomycetota bacterium
GTGGAGGTGCGCCCCCGGCTGGAGAGCACCGACCACCGGGGGGTGCGGATCGACAAGCCCGACACGTCCGTGACCGACCAGGAGGTCGACGACTGGGTCCAGCGCCTGCGCGACCGCTTCGCCGAGCTGGAGCCGGCCGAGCGCGCCGCCACCGCCGAGGACTTCGTCGTGATCGACATCCACGGCACGCTGGACGGTGAGGAGGTGGAGCAGCTCACACGTTCCGACTACCTGTACGACGTCGGCTCCGGCGAGTTCGGCCCGGTCCTGGACGCCGAGTTGCCCGGCACCAAGCCCGGCGACATCATCGAGTTCGACCAGGCGATCGACCGGACCTCCCCCGGCGATGGGGCCACCTCCGGCGGCACGGGCGCCGTCCATCTCCGCGTGCTGGTCAAGGAGGTCAAGGCCAAGAAGCTGCCGCCGCTCGACGACGACCTGGCCAAGACCGCCAGCGAGTTCGACACGCTGGCCGATCTTCGCGACGATCTGCGCTCCAAGCTGCACGAGCTGAAGGAGCGGGAGGCCATCGGCGTCCTGCGTGACCGGGCGCTGGATGCGCTGCTCGCGCGCACCCAGGTCGATCTGCCGGATTCGCTGGTGATCCACGAGACGGAGCACCGCGTGACGGAGGCCACGTCCCGCGCCGAGCGCAGCGGTCTCACGCTGGCGCAGGTCTTGGAGACCCAGGGGTGGGACGAGGACCGGTTCCGGAGCGACGCGCGTGACCACGCAGTGCGCGCGATCACGTCGGACCTGATCCTGGAGGCCGTGGCCCGCGCCGAGGACCTGGAGGTCACGGCCGACGAGATCGGGGCCGAGATCAACGCGATCGCTCAGGCGTACCAGCGCGACGCCAAGGAGCTCGCGAAGCAACTCGACCGCAGTGGCCAGATCGTGACGCTGGCCAGCGATATCATCAGGACCAAGGCGCTCGATCTCCTCGTCGAGCACGCCGACATCCAGACCGAGGCTCCCACGACCGAAGAGGTAGGAGAGCAACCGGCTCAGGCCACCCAGGCCGAGCCCCAGCCGGAGGAGAGCACATGAGCGATCTGCAGAACTACCTGGTCCCCGTCGTCGTGGAGCAGACGAGCCGCGGTGAGCGCTCGTTCGACATCTACTCCCGCCTGCTGAAGGAACGGATCGTGTTCCTGGGCACGCCGATCGACGACAACGTCGGCAACCTCATCATGGCCCAGCTCCTGCATCTGGAGTCCGAGGACCCCGACAAGGACATCAACCTGTACATCAACTCGCCCGGAGGCGACATCACCGCCTTGTTCGCCATGTACGACACGATGCAGTACATCAAGCCCGACGTGTCCACGATCGTGATGGGCCAGGCGGCGTCCGCGGCGGCGGTGTTGCTGCTGGCGGGCGCTCCCGGCAAGCGGTTCGCGCTCCCGCACTCGCGCGTGCTGCTGCACCAGCCGCACGGTGGCGCGCAGGGCCAGGCCGTCGACATCGAGATCCAGGCCAAGGAGATCACGCGCTACCGGCAGCTGCTGGAGCGGCTCATCTCGGAACACACGGGTCAGACGCTCGAGAAGGTGGCGAAGGACACCGACCGTGACTACATCCTTACGGCCGAGGAGGCGAAGGCCTACGGGGTGATCGACGAGATCATCACGAGCCGCGGAATCACGCCGGAGCTTGCTGCTGCCGCCGTCGGAGGGGCGTAGAATCGAAGACCTGAGGTGGGGCCGGGCTCGAGGAGTCCCGGCCTCGACCGTTGAGAGAGGAAGGCCACGCGGGCATGGCGAAGTTCGGTGACTCGGACCTGCTGAAGTGCTCGTTCTGCGGCAAGTCCCAGAAGCAGGTGAAGAAGCTGATCGCCGGTCCCGGCGTGTACATCTGCGACGAGTGCATCGACCTGTGCAACGAGATCATCGAGGAGGAGCTCTCCGAGACCTCCGAGCTGAAGCTCGACGAGCTCCCCAAGCCACAGGAGATCTACGCGTTCCTCGACGAGTACGTGGTGGGTCAGGACAACGCGAAGAAGGTCCTGTCCGTCGCGGTCTACAACCACTACAAGCGCATCCAGGTGGGAGCCAAGGACGGCGACGTCGAGCTCGCGAAGTCCAACATCATGCTGCTCGGCCCTACCGGCTGCGGCAAGACGCTGCTCGCGCAGACGCTCGCGAAGATGCTGAACGTCCCATTCGCCATCGCGGACGCCACCGCCCTCACCGAGGCCGGCTACGTCGGTGAGGACGTCGAGAACATCCTGCTGAAGCTGATCCAGGCCGCCGACTACGACGTGAAGAAGGCCGAGACCGGGATCATCTACATCGACGAGGTCGACAAGATCGCCCGCAAGTCCGAGAACCCCTCGATCACGCGTGACGTCAGCGGCGAGGGAGTGCAGCAGGCGTTGCTGAAGATCCTGGAGGGAACCACGGCGTCGGTGCCGCCGCAGGGCGGGCGCAAGCATCCCCACCAGGAGTTCATCCAGATCGACACGACGAACATCCTGTTCATCTGCGGAGGGGCGTTCGCGGGCCTGGACAAGATCATCGAGAGCCGCACCGGGAACAAGGGGATCGGCTTCGGCGCCGACATCCGCAGGGCCAACCAGAAGGACATGGGCGAGGTCCTGGCCAAGGTCCTGCCTGAGGATCTACTGAAGTACGGCCTGATCCCCGAGTTCGTCGGTCGTCTGCCGGTCATCACCAGCGTGCACAACCTCGACGAGGCCGCGTTGATCGACATCCTGACGAAGCCGAAGAACGCGCTCGTGAAGCAGTACTGCAAGTTCTTCGAGTTCGACGGCGTGGAGCTGGAGTTCACCGACGAGTCGTTGTCGGCGATCGCCGACAGCGCGATCCTGCGCGGCACCGGCGCGCGCGGGCTGCGGGCCATCATGGAAGAGGTGCTGCTCGGCGTGATGTACGACCTCCCGAGCGCCGAGGGCATCGCGAAGTGCCTCGTGGACCGCGACACCGTCCTGTCGGGCGTGAACCCCACGCTCGTGCCGCATGTCGCGCCCAAGCGTGCGAAGCGCGAGGAACGCTCCGCGTAGCAGGTTTCCGGCACCGGGCATCTGGCTAGACATCCATCATGGCTCCGTCCGACGTCACCTTGCTGCGCCTGATCGAGCGGCTCGACCGCGTGGGTC
>JALYMB010000163.1 GCA_030773935.1 Actinomycetota bacterium
CTTGGGCCCTCACTCGAGCTCGTCGAGGCGCTCACCGAGTTGGGCCACGCAGAGACCCTCCAGGGGAGGTCCGAGGACGGGGTCCAGGTCGCCGAGCGGGCACTGATGCTCGCCAAAGAGCTCGGCCTTCCCCGCCCCGCGCGCGCCCTCGGCTTGCGGGGTATGGCCCGCGCCAATCTTGGGGACCCCGGAGGCCTGCAGGACTACCGTGAGGCGATCGTGCTCGCGACCGTGGCGGGGCAGGGACGCGAGGTGGGCTGGCTCCACAACACTCTGGGGTGCAACCTCTGGGCCTTCGAAGGCCCTGCGGCGGCCCTGGAGGTCCTGCGCGACGGGATCGCCTTCGCGCGGGCCCGGGGGCTCACCGAGAGGGTCGACATCACCACACAGAGCGCGCTCGATGCGCTCGTCGATATCGGTGGGCACGACGAGGTGCTCGAGGTGGCCGCCGACATGGCCGAACGCCTTGAGGCGAGCGGGAACGTGGTGGACCTCGCCGGGGTCCGCGCCAATCAGGCCCGGATCGTTGCTCTGCGGGGTCAGGGCGGGCAGATGGCCGTGCTCGAGTGGCTCGAGTCCGCCGCCCGCGGGAGCGAAGACCCGCATCTCGTCGTCTGCGGTCTCGGGTCCTCGGCCCTCGCGCGCGCTGTACTCGGACAGGACGAGGCCACGGCCGCGCTGCTCACGGAGATCGAGGAGTACCCTAGGGCTCGCGAGACCGGGTACTACGCTCCCCTCCTCCCCGCGATGGTGCGCACCGCCCTGGGGATCGGGGAGCCCGCGCTCGCCGAACGTCTCTTGGCCGGGCTCGAGCCCCGCTACCCCTACGCCGAGCACGCCCTGGTCGCGGCGAACGCCGCGCTTACCGAGGCCCGCAGGGACCTGCAGGCCGCCGCCGATGCCTATGCCGATGCCGCCGATCGCTGGGAGCGGTTCGGGGTCGTCCCCGAGCAGGCGTTCGCGCTCCTCGGACAGGGCCGGTGCCTCCTCGGGCTCTCCCGACCGACCGAGGCCGCACCAATCCTCCAGCAGGCCCGCGAGATCTTCGAGCGGCTCCAGGCTGCTCCCGCACTCGCCGAGACCGACGCGCTCCTGGCCTCCGCGGCTTGAGCTTCGGCGATGGCCGTTGTGCTTCCCAGAGAAGGACTCGTCGTTGACGATCAGGCGCTGGTGTTGCCTAACTTGTTGCCCAGTCGTCGGCCCTACAAGGGGTCGTGTCTACCCCATCCCTTGGTGCGCAAGATCTCTTCGAGGCGCTTCGCCATCTGGGGACTGGCCCCGAGATCCTCATGCTTGAAGTAGCAGAAGACGTCCGAGCCGCCGTCGAGGGCCTCGCGGATCCTGCTCGCCCACGCTCCGAGCTCCTCATTGGGGTACTCCGTCTTGCGCAGTCGCAGGTAGCCGGCCGGTTCCCACGAGAGGTCCTTGGGCTTCGGGTCCGTCTCGTCGGTCTCCGCCACGCACCACGCCACGCCCTGCTCCAAGAGCAGCTCGCGCGCCGCCGACCACGATGGATGTCGGAACTCCATCGCGAAGCGCGGCGGCCCGGGCGGCAGGTAGCCGACGAACGCCTCGATCAGGGCTCGGTCGTACTGCAACGTGGGCGGGCACTGGAACAGGATGCAGCCGAGACGGTCACCGAGCACTCTCGCCCGCTCCAGGAAGTCGCGCACGTCATCGTCGGCGTCGGCCAATCGCTTGAAGTGGGTGATGCGCTGGTTCGCCTTCAATGTGAACACGAACCCCTCCCGCGCCTGCTCGCGCCAGGTCGTGAGCGACTTCTCGGTCGGCCACCGACGGAAGGTGTAGTTGATCTCCACCGACGACAGCTGGGAGGAGTAGTACGAGAGCATCTCGCGGTTCTTCAGACCCTCGGGATAGAAGACACCGTGCTTCCAGCCGTCGTAGGCGAACCCGGAGGTGCCCAGGTAGAGCTGCCCCACCATGGCCGGCATCATGCCACGCTCGATCGCCATCACGTGGTCATGCTGGCATCCCGCCGTCTCCAGCGGCTTCTCGTCGTTCGATTGCGAACGTCGGACCCGAGCGGGTAGCGTCACCGCGAACGTCAGCCCACGCCGACCCCCGGGGGAGATCTTTTGCGGTCCCATCGCCGACCGGTTCTGCTCGCGGCGGTCGTCGTGTTGTTCGCGATGCTGGCCGAGGTGGAAGGCCCGGCGTCCCTGGCGGGAGGTGACGGCGGCGACGAAGGCAGCGTCAGCGCACCCACCAACCGACCCACCATCGTGATGATCGTCACCGACGACCAGCGCTGGGACACGCTCCGGTACATGCCACAGACCAGACACGATCTGCAGTTTCGCGGGATGAAGTTCGGCAACGCGTTCGTCTCGAACTCGTTGTGCTGTCCCTCGCGCGCCACGATCCTCACCGGCAACTACAGCCATACCACCGGCGTGTACTCGAACATCCCCCCGCACGGCGGCTGGGAGACCTTCCACGACGGCGGGGCCGAAGCCTCGACCATCGCCACCTGGTTGCACAACGACGGCTACCACACGGCCCTGATCGGAAAATACCTGAACTCGTACGGGCCCGGGAACCTGTTCGTTCCGCCGGGGTGGGATCGTTGGGCGGCACTCGACTCGGCCAACTCCAAGTACTACAACTACGACCTCAACGTGGACGGCGTCGACGTTCATTACGGCTCGGCCGCCAGGGACTACTCCACCGACGTCATCGCGAGCTACGCGAGGCGGGAGATCAACGCGACGCCCGCCGATCAACCGCTGTTCCTCTACGTGGCCACCTCCGCTCCGCATGGGCCGCCGGTCCCGGCGCGTCGCGACCTCGGCACGATCACCAAGGGGCCGGCCGGGTGGCCGCCGAACTTCGACGAGCAGAACATGCAGGACAAACCGAGATACATGCGTAACCTGCGGCTGGAGGACGCATCGAAGGAATCCGATCGGTGGCGTCGCACGGCCGAGACCCTCGGCGCCGTCGACGATGCCGTGCACACGATCGTGCAGGCCCTCGCTCGGACCGGCCGCCTCTCCAACGCGATGATCGTGTTCATGTCGGACAACGGCCTGGCCTTCGGCGAGCACCGATGGACGTTCAAACTCACGCCCTACGAGGAGGTGATCCGCGTGCCGCTCCTCATCCGCTACGACCCGCTCATCCACGCGGGATCCGTCGACCGGCATCTCGTGACGAACCTCGACCTCGCACCCACGTTCGCCCAGCTGGCCGGTGCGCCGCATCCCGCGACCGAGGGCTCGCCGCTGGGGCCACTGTTCTCCGACCCCGCGGCATCCTGGCGCTCGGGGTTCCTCTTGGAGCACCTCAAGTACAGCCGCGGGGGGAAGGGCAAGCCGAATCCGCCGTCGTACTGCGGGGTCCGGGCTCGCGCCCGAGTGTTCATCCATTACGCCTCGGGGTTCGAGGAGTACTACAACCTGCGGAAGGATCCCTACCAGCTCCGGAACGCCGCCTACAAGAACGCAGCGAGACGCTCGGTTCATCGCCTTCGCGTCGCGACCCGCGCGATGTGCGTCCCGCTTCCTCCTGGGATGCCCCCCTTCTGATCGGCTGGAGGTGAAACGCTGATGGCGTCGGTCGAAGAGCGGTTCACGGTCGACACCGGTTCGCAGAACGTCTCTGCCGCGTTCGCCACGCCCGGCGCCGGCTCGCCGGTCCTGGTGGTGGCCCACGGCGCCGGCGCCGGGATGGACCATCCCTTCCTGGTGGGGTTCGCGCGCGCCGCCAACGACCTGGGCGTCGCCACGATGCGCTTCAACTTCCCCTACGTCGACGCCGGGCGTCGCTCGCCCGACACGCCGGCGGTCGCGGTGGGGACGTGGCTCGCCGCGTTCTCGGCCGCAGCGGATCGGGCGGGGGGCGCGGCGGTTGCGGCCGGCGGGAAGTCGTTCGGCGGCCGGATGGCGAGCCTCGCGGTGGCCGAGGGCATGCCGGCGGCCGGTCTGGTCTTCCTGGGCTACCCGCTCCATGCGCCCGGCAAGCCGGAGCGGATCCGCGACGAACACCTGTACGGGATCCGCGTCCCGATGCTGTTCGTGGAGGGCACCCGCGATCCCTTCGCGCGCGCGGATCTGCTCGCAGGCGTCCTGAAGAAGCTCGGGAAGGTCGCCACGCTGCACTCGGTGGAGGGCGGGGACCATTCGTTCAAGGTGCGCGGCGTGAAGGCCGAGCCGCGCGAGGTGGGGGCGTCGCTCGCGCCGGTCGCCGCCGGCTTCGTGAAGGGTCTGCGAGCCTGAGATGCCCCGCAAGAACCGGCGCGACCCCGACTCCTTCCAGGCGCCCGAGCGGCCGTCGCAGCGCTCCGACGCGCCGCCGTGGGCCGTGCTGCCGGGCTTCGATGTGCGCCAGGTTGGCGGCGAGAAGGCCTACCGGTGCCCCGGCTGCG
>JALYMB010000164.1 GCA_030773935.1 Actinomycetota bacterium
GCTCTGAACGACGCCGCTGTCGCTTGACCGCGCCCGCTGGGGGAGCGTAGCATCGCCCGCGTTCAGTTAGGAAAGTTCCCTTACAGTCCGAACAGTCCGAGGAGGTCAGGACGGGCGCGGAGCAGACCTACGCGGCGGGAACCCCCAGCTTGCTCCGCGCGATCAACGAGCGCACGGTTCTGTCCTTCATCCGGCAGACGGGACCGGTCTCTCGCGCGCAGATCGCCCGCGACTCCGGACTATCCAAGCCCACCGTGTCACAGGCCCTCGCCTCCCTCGCTCGAGCGCACCTGGTGCGTGAGGCGGGGCGAAGTTCGGGCGGCAAGGGCCCGACCGCGCAGTTATACGAGCTCAACCCGCGTGCCGGGTGGGTTGCCGGCCTGGACGTGGGGCGTGACCGGGTCCGGGCCGCGCTGGCCGACCTGACCGGTGAGGTCGTCGCCCTGCGCGACGAGCGCTCGAAGGCGCGCAGCGCCCGGTCGCTCATCGCCCAGACCGGCGAGCTGGCCCGCGGCATGGCGGAGGACGCCGGCGTCCGCTGGCGGCAGGTCAGCTTCGTGACGGTCGGAAGCCCCGGGGTGTTCGAGCCCGAGCGCGACCAGATGCAGCTCGCATACAACCTTCCCGGCTGGAGCCGCCACGGGGTCGTGGAGGCTGTGCGCGCCGAGCTCGGGACCAACGTGGTGTTCGAGAACGATGTGAACCTTGCCACGGTCGGTGAGCAGCAGCACGGTCTGGGCCGGGGTGTCGCCAACTTCGTCTACCTGCACATCGGCACCGGCGTCGGGATGGGCTTGGTATTGAACGGTGAGCTGTTCCGCGGCTCGAGCGGTGCGGCGGGTGAGATCGCGTACCTACCGCTCGCGGCCGCCGATCCGCACGACGCCGGGAACCTGCGGCGGGGCGCTCTCGAGGAGGCCGTGGGAGCAAGAGGGGTGGTGGCCGTGGCCCGGCAGGTCGGCGTGGCGCCGCCGCTGTCGGCCAGGCGGGTCTTCGCGGCGGCGCGTCGCGGCGAGACGTCGGCGCTCCGGGTCGTGGCGGTGGTGGCGGAGCGGATCGCGCTCGCGATCGCGGCGGTCGTGCCGGTGGTCGACCCGGAGCTCGTGATCCTCGGAGGGGGCATCGGACGGAACGGCGACCTGCTGCTCGAGCCGGTGCGGAGCGAGCTGCGCTCGCTGTCGCCCTTCCATCCTCGGATCGAGATCTCCGCGCTCGGCGAGGAGGCGGAGCTGCGGGGCGCAGTCGCCATGGCTCTGGGGGCTGCGCAGGAGCAGTTGTTCTCTCGGGGCCTCGGCGGAGGCATCGCCGTATGACCACGAACACGTACACCAAGACGAGGAGCATGACGACCGGCCCGAGGACGGGCATCCGCACGGCGAAGGATGGGAGGGGATTCGGAATGCGTCGGAACGGCATCGTTGCTGCGTTGGCTGTGTCCGTGTTGATCACGGGGGCGTGCACCGGCGGGGATGAGACGCCGCCGTCGACCGCCTCGGGCGCGAGTCACGAGCCCGTCACGATCACGGTCCAGGACTATTACGGGCAATCCACGCCGATGAAGCCCGTGATCAAGGATTTCGAGAGTGCGTACCCCTGGATCACGGTGAACTACGAGGCGGTCGACTGGGACACGCTCCACGAGAAGTTCACGGTCCAGGTTTCCTCGGGCGACTCGCCGGATGTGGCGACCCTCGACATGACGTGGATCCCGACGTTTGCCTCGAACGGCCTGCTGATGAACCTGTCGGATGTCTCGCGCGGCCAGATGAACGGCACGCAGATCACCGACCAATACACAGCGGGCGGGATCGACGCCATGACCTTCGACGACAACATCGTGACGATGCTGTTCGACTTCGACGTCTATGCGCTCTACTACCGGACCGACATCTTCAAGCAGAAGGGAATCGACGTTCCAACGACGTGGGACGAGTGGAAGTCCGCCGCCGACCAGCTGGCCGAGGACACCGACGGCGACGGCAAGTGCGACCAGTACTGCCTGGAGGTCGACGATGAGACGTTCCACTGGTCGCAGCTGCTGTACCAGAACGGCGGCTCGATCCTCAACAGCGACAACACGCAGGCGGCGTTCAACAGCCCCGAAGGCGTCGAAGCGGTCGAGTTCTACAAGAGCTTCGTCGACGACGGAAGCGGCATCCTATGGGGAGCCAGTCAGGGCGACCGCCAGAACGGGATCAAGGACGGTCGCATCGGGATGTTTACCGACGGGCCGTACTACATGGGCATCATGAAGAGCGGGGCGCCGGAGATGGCTGGCAAGTGGGGCGTGGCGCCGACACCGTACTCGGCGGAGCCCGGGAGCTACCTGGGCGGAACGGGTCTCAGTATCCCCGTGAACGCCGAGCATCCGCAGGAAGCCTGGGACTTCATCTCGTTCATGCTGCGACCGGAGAACGCGACGAAGATCTTCACGATCGCCGGCGCGGCGCCCGGTCTCACGGCGGCGCTCGAGAGCAAGGCGGTCGACAAGCCCGACCCGTTCTTCAGCGACCAGAACACGCTACCGCTGTTCCTGGATGCCACGTCCACGGCAACGCACTTCCCGTACGTGGCTCCGTGGGATGAGATCCAGTCGACGATCGACAACGGGCTGGCATCCGCCTTCCTTGAGAAGCAGTCGCCGCAGGAAGCGCTGGACGACGCGGCTGCCAAAGTGAACGATGCCCTCAGCTCCTAGCACGACACGGCGATCCGCCGTGGTCCCCGGCGCGCTCA
>JALYMB010000165.1 GCA_030773935.1 Actinomycetota bacterium
CCAGGGCGGACCGCGTCGCCGTCAGTTCGCCATCCACGCGTCGATCCGCTGCTCCACCTCCCGCAGCCGGTCCACGATCTCCTTGAGCATCGAGACCGCCACGCTCGGGTGCGCCAGCAGGAACGACTGGAACGCGTCGGCGGGGATCCGGAGCGCCTCGACACGCTCGGTGGCCTTCACGGTGGCGATGCGCTTCCGGCTGCTGATCAATGCCATCTCCCCGAAGAAGTCCCCCTGAGTGAGCGCGTGGAAGCGTCCGCCCACGTCCACCTCCGCGGTGCCGGAGAGCATCACGTACATGCTGTCCCCCATCTCGCCCTCGGTCACGATCGCGGCGCCGGGCTCGAACGTCACGGTGCTGCCGACCGCCCCGATCGCCTCGAGCTCCTCGACCGGCAGGCCGGCGAAGAACGGCGTCTGCTGCAGGGCATTCGTCCACGTGGCATCGCTCATGGGTTCCCCTTCCGTGACGACGAGCCGTGTGCGGTGAGCTTACCGGGGAGCGACCGCGCTACTGCAGGTCGCGCGGGAGCGTCCGCTCCCACCGCCGCTGCGCGATGAGCTCCGCGCCGTCGTAGACGTCCAGCTCCAGCCAGAGGATCCACGTGCCGGCATCGGTCCGCAGCTCCCCCCTGGACTCGGTCCGGACGGTGGCTTCGGGGAACGTGATCTCGAAGCTGGCCTCGCCCCTTGCCCAGGCGATCCCCGGCTCGTTCCATCGCACGCCGATCTCCCCGCGGTAGGCGTCGGTGCACTCGATCTTGCCGACGCGCCCGCGTCTGCCGCCGTGGTCGATCGAGACCGCGGTCTCGCGGCGCAGGATGTCTCGCCGGTACTGCCACTCCACGCGCTCGGGCCGGTCGGCGTGCGGCTCCCCCGGGACGAACACGGGAGGCTCTGCCACCGGCGGCCCGTCCAACACCGGCAGGATCAGGGCGGAGGCCGCGGCGTCCACGGTGATGGTGGCCGCCTCGGGCGGAGGCCAGCTGCTGGGGAAGTCGCTGCCGGCGACGTCGAGCCTGACCCGGTGACCGGGCTCCCAGATCCAGGACGTGGCATCGAGCTCCACCGTCACGCGCACGGGCGCGCCCGGCGTCAGGGCCACCGGCGCCTCGTGCCCGTCGCGATGGGTGAGGTTCAGGATCCCTCGCGAGACGAGCGCCGACGTGCCGTCGGGGAAGACATCACAGAGCTTCGTGGACACGAAGGCCACCGGCGCCGACGACGTGAGGGTGAGCTCGACGACCGGATGACCCATGATCTCCAGGTCCTCGTCCACCGGCGCCCAGTCGTGGACGAGCGAGAACGCCTCGTCCTCCCGCTGGTCCCACGGAGGTCCGAAGGGCAGCGCCTCCGCGCACCAGATCGACCCCGAGATGCCCACGTCACCTCGGACCGTGAGCTCGTCGGAGGGCGGCCGCACGGGGGCGTCCGCCAGCACGCGCCGGTCCCGACGCAGACGGGCCGGCGGCCATTCCGGCTCGTGACGCCACTCGCCGCGCCAATCCTCCAGGTCCGGCTCGGGCCGGGTGGACCTGCGCACGAACACGGTGATGCCCGGTTCGCGGTCGACCCCGTTGTCCTCGTCGGCGAGCCAGCGCCGCCACCACCGGATCATCTCGGGCACGTGGTCGATCCGCGGTCCCGGCATCGACAGTCGGGGGCTCATGTGGCTCCACGGCCCGAAGAGCAGCCGCTTCGGCCCGGTGAGCCGTTCGTAGCCGCGGAACGCCATGTTGTGGTAGCCGTCGGTGTGGCCCGCCACGATCATGGTGGCCGCCCGGATCTTCTCGTAGTCGAAGATCACGGAGCCGTGCCGCCAGAAGTCGTCCTCGTTCTGATGCTCGAGCCAGCCGAGCTCCCAGGGCTCGGTGGTCTCCAGGCGCTCGGCCCATGCCTCCCGCCAGGTCTCGCCCCACACCTCCGGCACGGGCGGCAGCGCGTTCATGGCGATCATCATCATCGGGTAGTCGACGAAGTCGATGCCGCGGCGCACGCCGCCGCCGAAGTGCACGTCGTCCGTGTAGCGGCGGTCGGTGGCGTAGATCGGGATGATCGCCTTCAGCGCGGGCGGCTGCAGGGCGGCCACCTGCAGCGAGTTGAAGCCCGAGTACGACGTCCCGAACATCCCGACGTTGCCGTTCGACCATGATTGCTCGGCGAGCCAGGCGATCACCGCCACCCAGTCCTTGAGCTCGCGTTCGGTGTACTCGGCCTCGGCCACGCCCCCCGAGGACCCGGTGCCGCGTACATCGGCGCGGCAGATCGCCAGATCCCCCTCGGCCACCAGCCGCCGGTAGAGGGGAACGGCACCCACGGTGAGGTCGTCCTTGCGATACGGTCGCGCCTCGAACACCACGGGCCACGGGCCGGGGGTCTCGGGCAGGAACAGCGAGATCGCGATGCGCACGCCGTCGTCCATCGTGAGGGATCGCTGTTCGTCGGGCATGCGGCAAGCTGTATCACGCGTTCCGGGGCACCCGCCACTCGCGTCGATGACCGCCGGTATCGGCGACCCGTGGCACGATGGGCGAGAAGGGGCGTTCGATGACCGCCCGGACTTCGTGCGGAAGGACCCGGCCGTGGAGCTTCGCAACATCGGGATCGGCGACCTCTCCCTCTACGAGGGCATCCACTGCGATCCGCAGATGATGGAACACCTGGGCGGCCCGTTGCCCAGGGAGGGCCTGCGCGAGAAACTCCTGCAGGACGTGGCCTCCACGGAGGCGGACGACACGTGGATCTTCAAGATCATCCCCGACGACGATCCTCACACGGCCGCCGGAACCGTGTGCATCTGGGAGCACGAGTGGCAGGGCCGCAGCATCAACGAGATCGGGTGGATGGTCCTTCCCGCGTTCCAGGGCCGCGGGCTGAGCAGCGTGGCGGTGCGCTCCGTCCTTCACAGGGCTCGGGCGGAGTCGCGCTGGGATGTCGTGCACGCCTTTCCGCCCATCACCAATGCTCCCTCGGGCGCGATGTGCCGGAAGATGGGGTTCACCAGGGTCGAAGAGTGCGATTTCGCGTTCCGGGACCGGATCCTCAGGTGTGATCACTGGCGGCTCGATCTCCGGACCCCCGGTCCCACCTAACGGGGGAACCCACCGTCCGCGTGCTGGGTCCTGTGCATACATGGCGGCACGCCGGAGGGACACTCGTCGAGCCTTGAAGCCCCTTCCGATCCTGCTGACGGCTGTCCTCCTCGCGTGTTCCGGCCCGGCGACGTCTCGGTCCACCAGCGACCCTTCCGCTGCCAGCCCGGTGGCGAGACCAAGCTCCGGCCAGGGACCGACCCTGCGACTCCCCCTATTCGTCGACGGGGAGGTGGTGTCCGTCAGGAATGGGAAACCCACCCTCGTCGCTCGGTGGCCTTCACCGAACGCACCCTACGAACCCCCCGTCGTGGTGCCCGGTGGTTTCGTCGGGCTCTCGGGGGACGGCCTCGATCTGGCTCTCTGGTTCGTGGCGCCGGGAGGGAACCAGCTCGTCGTGCCGCCCCCGCTCACGCAGGGCTTCGGCGTGTCCGCTGGCGTCGGTGGTCGTCGGGCGGGCGGATCTCTCGCGGGTCGAAGGTTCGACCAGGTTGGTGATGCTGAGCGGCAAGAGGTTCCACCGGGTCCGCGCCGAGACGACCCTGCCGAACACGAAGGGCACGGCGGGCGCCATGATCGGCACCGACGTCTTCGTGCAGACCGGCGACGGCGGTGGGGTCGGGCTCGAGTTTTGGCACACCGCGTCCGGGTCGGTCACTCCGCTGCCGGCCTACACCGACGCCGGGCCAGTCGATCCTTCGAACGGCCGCGTGGTGCTGTTCCAAGGTGACGGCGGATGCTGGGCGATCACGCCCTGGCCGCAACCAACCCGATCGTCGTCTGGTCGCACAGCCGAATGCGGCGCGGCGGGACTCGCGTTCTCGCCGGACGGCGCCATGCTTGCGGGCATCTCGGGGAGCGTCGCCGACAGGAGGTCCGGCGGACGGGGCAACCGCGTGGTGGTCTTCGACGCGAGCGATACCACAACCGTGTTCACGAGCCCGACGATCCCGGGCGCCGTCCAGGTGGCGTGGGAGAGCGCCTCGACCCTCCTGGTGCTGGCCAGGCAACGCGGCGACGAAGCCATCGTGACTCGCTGTGACATCGACCGTCGGACCTGCGAACGCGTGTGGTCCGTGGCCGACAGCGGGGAGCGGTACGGCGTGTGGCTCGTCGTTGCGCCTCCGGGTGGACTCCGCCGTAGCCCCCGCTGATCCTTCGTGAGCGGGCGCCCGGCAGGTCACTGAACCACAGCAGGTTGACAGCCACCCCCCTACGCCCGCTCAGGCAGGGCCTGTTGGATGCCTCCGACGAGAGGAAGGAGGTGAGCGACATGCAGATGCAGATGAAGAAGGCCATCGGAGCGATCGTGCTCTCCGGGGTCCTGGTCGGTGGCGGAGGCGCGATCGCCAATGCGGCCACGGGCTCCTCGACGAAGGCCTCGACGAGTTCCACGGCCACGGCAACGTCGGCGCAGTCGAGAACGTCGTCGTCGTCGGACTCGACCGACAATTGTCCGAACGACTGACACACACGAAGAT
>JALYMB010000166.1 GCA_030773935.1 Actinomycetota bacterium
GCTCTGTCGAACGCTGCAGCCGCACGTACCCCCCTGATCTCCAAAGTGTCGCTGCTCGTTCCGATTCCCATAGCTCAGTATGGCGCAGAGGCGGATGGTCCCCCAACCACATGGCGGACGGCGGTAGTCCGTGGGCGTTCAGTTGATCGAAGGCCCACACCCCGTCGAGGCCGGCCTCCTCGGCCAGATGCGCGCGGGAGACGATCTCATCCCACATGAGCTGGTGCTGCGAGATGTCGAGTCCCCAGCGCATCGAGCCTCCCGGTTTGCCGCGTAGGATCGTGCGAAGTGTAATGCTCGGACCGATCAACACCTCAGAGACATGGAGTAGGTCGCATGGACATCAACCGCGACGCGCCGGCGACAGCAGAAGGTGAGATCCAGATCGCTGCCGATCCGGAGACGGTCTTCTCGGTGATGTCGGCGATCGATGAGTGGCCGAGCTGGAATCCGGAAATCGAGTCGGTGAAGCTCGAGGGTGAGGTGCGACCGGACACGGTTTTCCGCTGGAGGTCGGGCCCGAGCTCGCTCACGTCGACCCTCCGGGTGGTCGATCCTCCGCGCGAGATCGCGTGGACCGGCACGACGATAAGCATCAAGGCCGTGCACGTCTTCCGCTTCGAGCCGAAGGATGGCGGCACGCTCGCCCGCTCGGAGGAATCCTGGGAGGGCTTCATCGCACGCCTCTTCAAGGGCTACAGTCGCAAGACCCTCGACAAGGGGATCCGCCGTGTGCTGGCGCACCTAAGGGCGGAGGCCGAGCGCCGATCAGCCGTCCCCTAGGCGTGCCCGCACCGTCACGCCGGTCCCTCAGCCGATGTTCCAGATGACCATGATCGAGACCTTGGTGGTGATGTCCCGTGGGGGCACGACGGTCAGGTCGGCGGCCGCGCCTGCGTAGGCGAGTGACTGGTTCTTCACGAAGTACGGCTGAGGTGCTGCCGGAGCGCCGCCCTCGCGGATCTGGACGACACCGGTCACCCGGGACCCTGCCGCTCCGGCGAGGGCGTCGGCCTTCGCGCGAGCGCTCTCAACGGCAGCTTCGAGCGCCCGCTTCTTCGCGCCCACGGCATCGGAGACCTGGAACCTGACCCCACGCACGCTCGTTGCGCCAGCCCTCACTCCCTCCTGGATGGCCGAGCCGATCGCGTCGAAGTCATGGACCTTGACCTCGAGCGAGGTGGACGTGCTGTAGATCGTCGACTCGCTCGGCGTTCCCCTGTTGATCGTCTGCGGCGAGAGGTTGAGGTTCGTCGTCTCCATGTCTCGCTGCGCGATGTCTAGAGACTTCATGGCCGTGATGACGTCGTTCATGATCCGCGAGTTCTCGTTCAGGGCGACCACGCTGTCCGGGCTATCGGTGTGAACGCTGAACGTGATGACCGCCTCATCCGGCGTCGTGCTGATCGTGGCGGCCGAAGAGACGGTGATGGTGTGAGGCGTTCCGCCCGCCGGAGCGGAGTCCTGCCCCGAGGCCACGGTCACCAGGACCGCAACGAGGGCCACCGCCACGATGGCGGCGGTCGCTCCGGCTCCCGCCCAGGCACGCTTGCTCATGGCTTCCTCCTTCGATAGGGGTCATGAGGCCCATGCCCGGAACCCGCGAGAGCGTGACACCTGGGGGATGTGGGTCCCGACCCGCACGCGCGTCTCCCCTGTTCCGTGTTGTCGCGGGAGGGCGGATGCGCGAATGTATGCCCCTCATGCCAGACCTGTCGTCGGTCCGTTCATGCTTCCCGGCGCTCGCGCGGGTCGGCAAGGACGGTCGCCCGCTGGTGTTCGCCGACGCGCCCGGGGGGTCGCAGGTTCCCGGCTCGGTGATCGAGGCGATCGCGGACTATCTGCGGCGCAGCAACTCCAACATGCACGGCATGTTCGAGACCTCGCGAGAGACCGATGAGGTGGTCGATGCCGCGCGCCGGGCCGGCGCGGACATGACCGGCGCCGATCCCGACGAGATCGTGCTCGGCCCCAACGCCACCACCTTGCTCCTGGGGCTCTCGCGCTCGTTCGGCCGCACGCTCGGTCCGGGGGACGAGATCGTCGTCACCGCGCTCGATCACGACGCGAACGTCCGTCCGTGGGTGCTCGCCGCCGAGGACGCCGGCGCCACGGTGCGCTGGGTCGAGGTATGCCACGACGACGTGACGCTCGACCTCGACTCGTTCGACGCCGCGCTGTCGGATCGCACACGGCTCGTGGCGTTCACGCTCGCCTCGAACGCGGTGGGCACGATCCCGCACGCCGCAGAGCTCTCGCGGCGGGCACGGGCGGCGGGCGCACTCGTCGCGGTGGACGGCGTGCATCTCGCGCAGCACCGGGCCATCGACATCCGCGCGATCGGCGCGGACATCCTGGCGTGTTCGCCCTACAAGTTCTTCGGACCGCACCTCGGCCTCTTGGCGGTGCGGCGCGACCTTCTGGCCGAGTGGCGTCCCTACAAGCTGCGACCCGCCCCCGACGAGGTGCCAGCCCGCTGGGAGACCGGCACGCAGAACCACGAGGGGCTCGCCGGCCTCGCCGCCGCGGTCGACTACCTGGCCGAGGTGGGCCGCGGCTTCGGACGTCCCGCGACCTCGACACGCCGCGACCAGGTGCTGGCGGCCTTCGACGCGATCCACGCACACGAACGCGAGCTGTCGCTGCGGTTCCTCGACGGGCTTGCCGGGATGCCGCAGGTGCGGCTGTGGGGCATCGGCGATCCCGCCCGCGTCGACGAGCGCACCCCCACCTTCGCGATCCGGGTGGGCAAGCAGCATCCGGCCGAGACCGCCGAGGAGCTCGGCCGGCGCGGGGTGCTGGTCTGGGACGGCCATTACTACGCCATTACCGTCATGGAGCGCCTCGGCCTGCTGGATACCGGCGGGGCCGTCCGGGTGGGCTTCTGCCACTACCACTCGGCCGAGGAGGTCGACCGCGTGCTGAGCGAGATCGAGACCCTCTAGCGTTCGCCTTCGGTTTCCCGATCGGCCTCCCGCTGCCGATCCCGCTCCGTCTCCAACAGATCGCCCATCCGGCGGTAGTCGCCGAGCCGCGCCAGGCGCCGTCCCCGCCGGCGCAGCTCGCGGAGGTCTTCACGCTGG
Organism: Actinomycetota bacterium; assembly: GCA_030773935.1. GTDB lineage: Bacteria > Actinomycetota > UBA4738 > UBA4738 > HRBIN12 > JALYMB01. Next base: position 3,084 of record JALYMB010000166.1, read on the forward strand.
GGCCACCTGAAGGATGAGCCGTCGGCGAGGTCCTGCGGAGTGGCAGTGGCGATCGAGCCGGGCAGCTCCTTCAGCGCCCCGATCAGCTCCTCGGCGCCGGCCTCGGTGAGCCGCAGATGCAACCCCAGCGACGTGTCGCGTGGCTCGACCACCAGCCGCCGCTGCCGCAGGATCGGTCCCGCGTCGATCTCCGCCACCATCACGTGCACCGTGAGGCCGGCCTCCGGCTCCCCGTTGCGCAGCACCCAGAAGTACGGAGCGATGCCCGCGTAGCGGGGCAGCAGGCCCAGATGCAGGTTGATTGAGGCCATGGGCGCAAGCTCGATCAGCTCGGGATCCAACCGCTCCGGCGCCGACACCGAGACCAGGACCTCGGGGGTCCACGAGCGGAGCGCGGCAGCCGTGTCGGCGGCGTTCACGTTGCGCGTCACGAGGTACGGCACGCCGTGACGGTCGCACAGGTGGTGCAGGAAGATCGGCGCCTGCGAGAGCAGGCCCTCGGCCCGTGATCCCGCCACGGCGCCGGCCCGATGCAGCGAGTAGCGCAGCCCGGAACGGCGGCCGAGCCCCAGCGCGCGCAGGCGTCCCCCTGAACCCGGCGGCACGCGAACCAGGATCGCGCCGGTCACCTCGACGTCGGGATCGGCGAAGAGCGGCGCCAGCATCCTGGTGGAGAAGAAGTTGCCGTTCGACACGATCGCCACCCTCACCGACGCGCCTCTGTGCGCCGGACCAGGCCGGACCAGAACAACCAGGCCAGGGCGACGATCCACGCCGAGGACACCGTGGCCACGGCCACGCCAGCGGTGCTCTCGGCGGCCCGCACGCCGACCACGATGAAGGCGACGTGCACGATCCAGCACGCAGCGAGCGTGCGACCCTGCGAGAGCCCACCGTCCCGGAGCTGCGCGGCCAGGTGCCCGCGGCGGTGCGCGTCCGCGACCCGTTCGCCGCCGACGGTCCGGCGCAGGCCGACCAGGAGGAGATCGACGAGGAACACCCCGAAGCACGTGGTCGCGCCCACGAGACCGGCGGCCGTCCCCGCCTCGGCCAGCACCACCACGGCGAGGGCGGCCGCCACGAGATCGGCCCCGTTGTGGCCGAGCACCAGGTGCGCCGGCGGGAGGTTGTGCACGAGGAACCCGCCCAGCGCCGCGGCCGTCACGAGCGCAAGGACCATCGGCCCGTCGAGGCCGGCGCGGGCGGCGATGGCCGCCACGCCGAGCGCGGTGAGCGCGCCGGTGCCTCCCGCCAGCCCGTCCGTGCCGTTCACCGTGTCCACGCAGGACAGGGCGATCGCGAACAGTGCCGCGGCGCCCATCCACGGCAGAACGGTGCCGGGCAGCGCGTCGGCGGCCAGACCGCTCGCCGCAAGGGCCAGCCCCAGCCCACACCACACGGTCAACCGCAGCGTGGCCGGCACGTGCCGAACGTCCTCCGTCAGCCCCAGCGCGAAGGCGCCGCAGATCACCGCCGT
>JALYMB010000167.1 GCA_030773935.1 Actinomycetota bacterium
CTCCAGGTGCACGGCACGCAGCCGCTCGACCAGGCCTCGGGCGGCACCCGCCGGAGCGGCGGGCGGGCGATCGCGATCGTGTCCCGCCGCTCCGAGCATCAGGCCACCTGGCTAGGTGGTCGCCGCGGCGGCGTCCGGGTGTGCCTGCAGCACTTCCTCCCCGGACTCGCCGGTGCGGACGCGGTAGCTCTCGTCCACCGGCAGGACGAAGACCTTGCCGTCGCCCACGGCGCCGGTGCGAGCGTGCTTGAGGATCGAGTCCACGATCGTCTGCACGTCGCGGTCGGCGACCACGCACTCCAGCTTGATCTTCGGCCGCAGGTAGTTCGTCAGCGACGCGCCGCGGTAGCGCTCCGTGATGCCCTTCTGGCGCCCGGAGCCCTTGACCTCGCTGATCGTCAGCGAGGGGAATCCGAGCTCGAGGAGCTCCATTCTGATCGGCTCGAACGCCTCGTGGCGCACGTAGGCCTCGACCTTTTTCACGCCGTCACCTCCTTGCTCGTCGGGATCGACCGGCTTCCCGCGCCAGGGTGCGCGGCCGCCGGTGCCGCCCCGTAGCCAATCAGCTCGGGCGCCGGGATGAACTGCTCCGGGTAGCCGTACATGCCGTGCTCGGAGATGTCCAGGCCGGCCTCTTCCTCCTCGGCGCTGACGCGCAGGCCGTAGGTCGCCTTGATCACCCCGAAGGTGACGTAGGACGCCGCGAACACGAACGCGAACACGACGACCACGCCGAGAGCCTGGACGCCGAGCTGCCCGAAGTTGCCCGAGTAGATGAGGCCGGGGTCGCCGACGGCATTGAACTTCGCCAGCGTCGGCAGCGTGAAGATGCCGCAGCTGAGCGTCCCCCAGACGCCACACAGGCCGTGCGCGGTGAGCGCGCCCACCGGGTCGTCGAGCTTGCGGTCGATCGCGTAGACGCCGAGCGGCACGATGATGCCGGCGATCAGGCCGATGACGATGCCCGCCCACGGAGCGACGTAGCCCGAGGGCGCCGTGATGGCGACCAGGGCGCCGATCGCGCCGTTGCCGGCCATGCCGATGTCCACCGTCTTGGTCTTGAAGTACGCGGTGCCCAGCGCTCCGAGCACGCCCGCGGCGGCGGCCAGGTTCGTGACGAGCAGGACCTCGGTGAAGCGGCCGTCGAGCGCGTTCAGCGTGGAGCCGGGGTTGAACCCGAACCAGCCGAGCCACAGGATCAGCACGCCGAGCCCGAAGAGCGGCATGTTGTGGCCGGGAATCGCCCGTGGCCTGCCGTCCGGGCCGTACTTGCCGATGCGCGGCCCGAGGTGCAGCAGCACGGCCAGCGCGCCCGTCGCGCCGATGAGGTGCACGGCGGTGGACCCGGCGAAGTCCTGCATGCCGAGGTTGTTCTGCAGCCAGCCGCCGCCGAAGACCCAGCCCGAGGCGATCGGGTAGATCAGGGCGCTGAAGACGATCGCGTACAGGACGTACACGCCGAACTTCACGCGCTCCAGGGTCGTGCCCCAGACGATCGCCAGCGAGACGCCGCAGAAGACGAACTGGAACCACCACTTCGACTCGACCGTCGCGTCGGACAGCCCCATGATCGGGAACGCCTTCTGCGGGTCGCCGAAGTCGCGCAGGAAGAACCCGTGCGAGCCGATGATGTGGCCCGGGTCGCCGCCGAAGGCGAACGCGAAGCCCACGGCCCAGTAGAGGATCGCGGCGATGGAGAAGTTGGTGAGGATCTTGGCCACCACGGTGCCGGCGTTCTTGCCGCGGGAGAAGCCGATCTCCAGGAACGCGAAGCCCGCCTGCATGAACATCACCAGGCAGGCCGCGACGATGACCCACATCGAGTTGATGCCGACGGAGTCGGGCAGCCCCTTGCCGGCTGCGTCGAAGGTGTCTGCGAACGCCGCCGCCGGAGCGAACAGCGCTACTGCGAGCCCGAGCATCATGGCCCTGAGTGCGAACGAACGGTTCATCGGTCCTCCTAGTCGAGTGCCAGGCCAGTCTCCGGACCCGGCGACCAGTCGTCTTTCGCCCCGTGTCGAAAGATCGGACCGGGGGTTTCGCCATCCGGTCGAGGGCCGGGTGGCCGCGGTGGACACCGGGGCCGACATCAGGGAGAACCGAGCGGGCGGAGGTTTCGACGGATGGATAAGGTCGAGCGGCGACGGCCCCCGTAGCCTCGACGTTGCGTGAGTACGCACGCGAGCCCACGACCTTTCCCAGGAGGACCAGCTTCCCCCATGGCAAGAACCCGCCAGCAGAACGTGACCGCGGCGCAGTGGAGCGCCAACGGAGGCGCCCTCGGCGCTCCCGACCTCACCGAGCCGGGGAGCTACCCCTTCGGTGACAGCGTCTTCTCCCCCGCCGTGCAGAAGGACCGGCTGCCCAAGGACGTCTACAAGCAGCTGCAGGCCACGCTCGACCGCGGCGAGGCCCTCGACCCCTCCCTGGCCGACGCGGTCGCCAAGGAGATGCGCGAATGGGCGATGGAGAAGGGCGCCACGCACTTCACGCACTGGTTCCAGCCGCTGACCGGGTCCACCGCCGAGAAGCACGACTCGTTCTACGGCCCCGTCGGCGACGGCACCGCCCTGGCCGAGTTCTCCGGCAAGGAGCTCATCCAGGGCGAGCCCGATGCGTCCTCCTTCCCGACGGGCGGCATCCGCGCGACGTTCGAGGCGCGCGGCTACACCGCGTGGGACCCGACGTCGCCGGCGTTCATCCTCGAGAACCCCAACGGCGCGCTGCTGTGCATCCCGACGGCGTTCGCGTCGTGGACGGGTGAGGCGCTGGACAGCAAGATCCCGCTGCTGCGCTCGATGGACGCGCTGTCGACGTCGGCCCGCCACGCCCTCGGGCTGCTGGGCATCGACGGCGCCGCGCGCGTGTTCACGACGGTCGGGCCCGAGCAGGAGTACTTCCTGATCGACGAGCAGTACTACTTCGAGCGTCCCGACCTGTACACCACCGGCCGCACCCTGTTCGGGGCCAAGCCGCCCAAGGGCCATGAGCTCGACGACCATTACTTCGGGTCGATCCCGGAGCGGATCCTCGCGTGCATGATGGACTCCGAGCTCGAGCTCGCGCGCCTCGGCGTGCCGGTGAAGACACGTCACAACGAGGTCGCGCCCAACCAGTACGAGATCGCGCCGATCTTCGAGAACTCCAACGTCGGCACCGACCATCAGCAGCTGACGATGCAGGTGATGCAGAACGTCGCGCGGCGCTACGGGCTGGTCGCGCTGCTGCACGAGAAGCCCTTCGCCGGGGTCAACGGCTCGGGGAAGCACAACAACTGGTCGATGGGCACCGACACGGGTCTGAACCTGCTCGAGCCCGGCGACACCCCGCACGAGAACCTGTCGTTCCTGTTCTTCTGCGCGGCGGTGATCAAGGCCGTCGACAAGCACCAGGCGCTGCTGCGCGCGAGCGTGGCGTCGATCGGCCAGGATCACCGCCTGGGCGCCAACGAGGCGCCACCGGCGATCATCTCGATCTTCCTCGGCGCCGAACTGCGCAAGGTGTTCGACACGATCGAGCGCGGCGAGGGCGACCCGGCCACGCCCGGCTCGTTCCTGGGCCTGGGCACACCGGTGCTGCCGCCGCTGCCGATGCACGGCGGCGACCGCAACCGCACCTCCCCATTCGCCTTCACCGGCAACAAGTTCGAGTTCCGCACCCTGGGCTCGAGCCAATCGCTGGCGCTGCCCAACACGGTGCTGAACACGATCGTGGCCGAGGCGATCGACGAGATGGCCGCCTCGCTGGAGGAGGCCGGCGGCGGCGACGAGGCCGTCATCAAGGTCGTGCGCGACGCCTATGCGGGCCACAAGCGCGTGTGCTTCGACGGCGACAACTACGCCGAAGAGTGGCACGCGGAGGCCGAGTCCCGCGGCCTGACGAACCTGACGAACACCGTCGACGCGCTGCCGTGGCTGGTCGAGAAGCAGACGATCGACACGCTCGAGCGCTACCACGTGCTCTCCGAGCGCGAGCTCGAGTCGCGCTTCGAGGTCAGCGTCGAGCAGTACTCGACGCGGGCCAACATCGAGGCGGAGACCGCGGCGTCGATCGCGCGGACGATGCTGCTGCCGGCGGCGGTCCGTCACCTCACCGCGCTGAAGGCGGCCGGGGTCGAGTCGCTCATCAGCGAGACCGGCCCGCTCGTGGACGAGTTCGCCTCGGCGATCTTCGCGCTCGAGAAGGTCAACGTCGCGCACCCGGCCGAGGAGGGCCTCGAGCTGGCCAAGTACATGCGCGACACCGTGCTGCCGGCGGTCGAGGCCGTGCGCGACGTGGCCGACAAGCTGGAGCGCATCGTCGCCGACGACCTCTGGCCGCTGCCGAAGTACTCGGAGATGCTGTTCATCAAGTAGGCGCCTCAGCCGAGCCCGGTCGGTGGGATCCCCGCCGCGCCGGGCTCGCGGGGGTCAGAGGCGGGGCGGCCCGTGACCGGGCAACTTGCGCGTGCAGGTGTGATAACGGCGGGTGCCGGTGATGATTCTGCCGTCGGTCGTGATGACGGTGATCTGGACCCTGAACACGCCGACCGGAAGGCCACGCAGGTCGACCGGCGCCGCCAGCCGGCGCCCCTTGAGCACTCCGACACGCTTGCGGTTGACGAAGACGATGGCCTCCTGGTAACGCAGACCGTTGCGCCGGCGAACGTGGATCGTGAAGTGGCGCCGGCTCAGGCATTTCCTGGCTGAGGGGATGCCGATCACGCCCCCGGGCCCGAAGGCCGGCGGCAGCGTTGCCGGGGGACCCGAGCTCACCGGTGCTCCGACCATGAGGCCCTGTGCGCTCGGCGGTGCCTCCAGCGAGAAGTACGTGGACGCGCCCGGGGCGAGAGCCGGCGAGAAGTTCACCTGCCCGCTGCTGCCGTCCACCGCCACGTTCGAGAACCAGGTCGTCGGGCCCTCGTAGCCGTTCTGGGTGGTCCCGCTCGGGGCCCCCGGCTCGGTGTAGCCCGGCGGCTGCCCGGCCGGAGGGGGAAATGAGCACGACCCGTTCTGCGGTCCGCAGATCGTGCCCGCTGGCGACCCCGGAGCCGGCTGACACCCCGGGGCGACGGGGCCGGCCACGCCCGTCAGGTTCGGGTTGCAGATGCCGTCCTGCTCGAAGCCGAAGAGCCCCGGCGCCGAGA
>JALYMB010000168.1 GCA_030773935.1 Actinomycetota bacterium
ACCCCCAGGTGCGCGAGCTTGCTGGCAAGCCCCCCGCGCGCCTCGGCCGCCGCCCCCAGCGCGGCGCCGAGCTTCGCGGTCACCGCCGCGGCCACCGCGCCCTCCACCAAGGGCGCCTCGCACAGCAGGACGTTCGCGCGGTGCTCCTCGGGCAGCAGTTCCAGCGCCATCTCGGCCGAGAGCACCGCGCTGCCGAGGTCCATCAGGATCAGCACGCCCTCGGGCGACCACGCGCGCTCCACGGCCTCCATCACCATCACGGCGTCGGTCCCGATGGGGTGATCGGGCAGGTCCAGCCCCCCTGCCGTCTCGATGGGAACGTCGGGGCCGCCCATCTGGCGCGCGAGCTCGGCCACGCCCTGGGCGAGCCCGAAGCTGTGCGAGACCACGACGATCCCGACCATCAGGCCCTCGACGCGAGCGTGCCGAGCAGGACCAGGCCGTACACGACTGTCACGACACCGAGCACCATGACACCGGGCCGCACGAGCCGCTCGAGCCGTGCTGGCAGGGCCAGATCCAGTATCACTGCCCGCAGCCCCAACATGGCGTGCCAGGTCACGACGACCAGGAACGTGGTCTCGATCGCCAGGATCAGCGGGTGGCTCACGTAGGCCAGCACTTGGTCGTAGGTGCGCAGGCCGCCCACCTCCTGCACCACGAAGTGGTGCGCCACCATGTGGACGGTCACCAGCACCAGCAGCGCCATGCCGGTGAGCGCCGTCGACAGCCACGACGACGGTCTGGCGGCGCCGACCGGATCCTCGGGCGGGTCGGGGCGGGTTCCCATCAATCGCCCCCGATCAGGCGCAGGGCCGCGCCCACCAGCAGGATCGCGCCGAACGCCATCAGCGACCAGAACAGAGCTCGCTGGCGGTTGGCGGCCAGGCCGGTGCCGACCAGCGCCACGCGCAGGCCGTTCAGCCCGTGGAACAGCAGCCCGAAGATCAGCAGCACGTCCAGTCCAAGGAAGGCCGGCGTGGTGGCCACGCGCAGGAACCCGTGCCATGCGCTCTCGCCCCGAAGCAGCATCGACAGCACGGCCAGGTGCAGGTACAGGTAGAACACCAGTCCCAGTCCCGTGACGCGGTTCAGCGAGAAGGCCCAGTGGCCGACGGCGCCGCGGCGCACGTCCACCCACGCGGTGGGACCCGGCGCCTTGCGCAGCACCGGTCCCGGCGCGCGCCGAACGGCCCCGGGGTCGTCCGGCTCACGGGAGGCGCTCACGACGACGGCCCCGACCCGCCCAGCCGGCGCTTCGTGAGTTCCCGGCGGAGCTTCATGATGCGCTGCGCCGGGAACACATCGGAGGGGCAGGCCTCCGTGCACTCGAACGCCGCGTGACACTGCCAGGCGCCGTGCTCGTCGTCGGCCCACGCAAGGACCGCATCCACGTCGGCGCCGCGGGGCTCCTCCAGCACCCGCTGGGCCCACGCCAGCGCGGCGGGACCCACGTAGCGGTCGTCGGTGGCCGCGATCGGACAGGCGGACAGGCACAGCCCGCACTCGATGCAATCCTCGAAGCGTTCGTACGCATCGATGCCCTCCGGGACGTCCGCGTCGGACCGGACCTCGCTGTCGCGCAGGAGCGGATGCTGCGGCGGGTACCGGTCCACGAACGCGCCCATGTCGACGACGACGTCGGCCAGGACGGGGATATTCGCCATGGGTTCGACGGTGACGGTGTCGGTGGCGACGGGCGTGACGCACGCGAGTCCCTCGCGGCCGTTGGCGCGGATCCCGCAGGTGCCGCACGAGGCATGGAAGCACGAATGCCGGATGACGAGCGAGGGATCGCGGTGCACCTCGATCCACCGCAGCCCCTCGAGCACCGTTCGCGCCTCCGCGGCCGGGACGTCGAACTCGTCGAAGCGGCTGGGGCCGTTCTCGCGCGCGTAGCGGTAGACGCGGAACCGGCGGGTGTCGGCCGTCTCGCTCATGCCGCGTAGTACGCGGTGTGGGGGAGCAGGACCGTGTCGCGCGTCCGGCACGGTTCGTCGACACCCAGCTTGCGGCAGACCACGTCGGCGCAGTGCTCGGCCATCCCGCGCAGCGTGGTGGCCTTCCCGCCCGTGATCGTCACGAACCCCTCGACGCCGTCGACGGCGTGATCGATCGTCTCGAAGGTGCGGGAGAGCTCGCGTCCCGAGTCGGCCTGGTCGCGCGAGCCGATCAGGGGGCGTGCGGCCGACCACGCGGCGCGGAACGGAGCCTCGCGGACGGCCGGGATCAGCTTCGACCCCTCGTCCTCCATGCGTTGCACGTGGTCGGCGGGGATCTGCAGGTCGTCGGGATCGGCCACCACCCACGAGCTCGTCCCCACCACCGTGAGCGCACGCTGCGGGACCAGGATGTCGCCGTCGCCCGAGGGATGCAGGCGGTTCACCACCATGTTGCAGAGGCGTCCCCGCAGCGCCACCATCACGCCGGGCGAGGGCCGGATCGGCACGTCCACGCCCGCCATCGTTGCCACCTGCTCCGACCACGGGCCGGAGGCGTTCACCACCAGGTCCGCGCGGATCTCGCCGTCGCGGCCGTTCACGTGGTCGCGGTAGGCGACCCCGTCGACGGCGCCGGCCTGCTGGAGGAGCCCGGTGACCTCGAGGTGGTTCAGGAGGTCGGCGCCGTTGGCCTTCGCCGAGGCGAAGAAGCGAAGCGGCATCCGCATCGCGTCCATGGTGGCGTCGGGGACACGCACGGCCGCCTTCAGCCCCGGGTTCAGCAGCGGTTCCAGGCGGAGAGCCTCGTCGGGCGAGAGCCGCTGCGCGGGGATGCCGCTGGCCTCGCAGCCCGCCAGGAACGGCGGCAGGTAGTCCATGTCCTCGTCGGTGACCGCCACGAACAACCCGTCGTTCTCCTCGAACGAGCCGGGCGCGATCCGGCGCAGCAGCGTGTTCTCCTGGATGCACTCCACCGCCGACTCGTGGTCGTTGACGGCGTAGCGCGCCCCGCTGTGCAGCAGACCGTGGTGGCGTCCCGTGGTGCCGGAGGTGAACTCTCCGCGCTCGACGAGCGTGACCCTCAGACCGCGCAGGGCCAGGTCGTGGGCGAGGGCGCCGCCCGTGCCACCGCCGCCCACGATCAGGACGTGGGCCGGCGCCGCACGCGGGTCCCGCACCGCCATGGGGCGGAGTATCGCACGGGGCCCCACGACGGCGGCCCTGAGCTCAGTGCTCGTGGTGCTCCTGCTCGACACCCTCGGCGTAGTCGCCGGTCGGCGCCTCCTGGTGCTCCTCGTCGGCCTCGCCCTCCGCGTACGTGCCGGTGTGTGCGGCGCCCTCCGCCGGGTGGTTCTCGTCCTCCAGTCCCTCGGCGAAGTCGCCCTTGTGCTCGGTCTCCGGGTGGTGCTCCTCGTCCTCCTGTCCCTCCGCGAAGGAACCCTTGTGCTCGTGCTCCTCGTCGGGTCCGTGTTCGGTCATGTCCCCTCCTCGTTCGAAGATCGCCGGGCCGGTAGCGGGCGGGCCCCGCCTCCGGCCCGAACGCTCACTCGACCCAGTCGAAGGTCCGCGTGACGGCCTTCTTCCACAGCGCGTACTGCTTGTCGCGATCCGCGGCGTCCATCTGGGGCGTCCACTCCTTGTCCTTGCCCCAGTTCGCGCGCAGGTCCTCGACCTCGGCCCAGTACTTCACGGCCAGGCCGGCCGCGTACGCGGCGCCGAGCGCGGTGGTCTCGGCCACCGTTGGCCGGATCACCGGCACGCCGAGGATGTCGGCCTGGAACTGCATCAGCAGCTCGTCGAAGACCATGCCGCCGTCGACCTTCAGCGCCGTAAGCTCCACGCCGGAGTCGGCGTTCATGGCGTCGACGACCTCCTTCGTCTGCCAGGCCGTCGCCTCCAGGACGGCGCGCGCGATGTGGCCCGCGTTCACGAACCGGGTGAGGCCGGCGATCACGCCGCGCGCGTCGCTTCGCCAGTACGGCGCGAACAGCCCCGAGAAGGCCGGCACGAAGTACACGCCGCCGTTGTCGTCGACCGTCTTCGCCAGGTCCTCGATCTCCTCGGACGCTCCGATCATCTTCAGGTTGTCGCGCATCCACTGCACGAGCGCGCCAGTGATGGCGATCGAGCCCTCCAGCATGTACGCGGCCTGCTGATCGCCGATCTTGTAACCGACGCCGGTGATGAGGCCACTCTTCGACGGGATCGGCAGGTTGCCCGTATTGAGGACCAGGAAGTTGCCGGTGCCGTAGGTGTTCTTGGCCTCGCCGGTGGAGAAGCAGGTCTGCCCGAACAGGGCGGCCTGCTGGTCGCCCAGGTCGCCCGCCACCGGGATGCCCGCGAGCTCGCCGGTGGCGTCGCCGTACACCTCGGCGGACGACCGGATCTCGGGCAGCACGGCGCGCGGCACGCCGATCGCGTCCAGGTTGCCCTGGTCCCAGTCCAGAGTCTTCAGGTCCATCAGCATCGTGCGGCTCGCGTTCGTGACGTCGGTGACGTGCACGCCGCCGTCGGGGCCGCCCGTGAGGTTCCAGATCACCCAGGTGTCGATGTTGCCGAACAGCAGCTCGCCGGCCTCGGCGCGCGCCCGCGCGCCCTCCACGTTGTCGAGGAGCCAGCGGATCTTCGGCCCCGAGAAGTACGTGGCGATCGGCAGGCCGGTGCTGGGCCGGAACCGGTCCTGGCCGCCGTCGGCCATCAGCTCGTCGCAGATCTTGTCCGTGCGCGTGTCCTGCCACACGAGCGCGTTGTGGATCGGGGCGCCCGTGGCCTTGTCCCACACCACAGTGGTCTCGCGCTGATTCGTGATGCCGACGGCCGCGAGATCGCTCGCCTGCAACTTGGCCTTCTGCAGTCCCCCCTTCACCACCTCCTGCGTGCGCGTCCAGATCTCGTTGGCGTCGTGCTCCACCCACCCGGCCTTCGGGAAGATCTGCTCGTGCTCCTTCTGGTCCACACCGATCACCTTGCCGCCGTGATCGAAGATCATGAACCGCGTGCTGGTGGTGCCCTGGTCGATCGCACCGACGTAGTCGGCCATGCTGACCTCCTCGTTGTCTAGGCGTCGCCCCACGTTCGGGCGGCGAGGTCCAGTAGCAGATGGGACGACGTGGCGCCGGGGTCCTGATGGCCGGCGCTTCGCTCCCCAAGGTAGCTGGCGCGTCCCTTTCGCGCTACCAGTGGGATCGTGGCGAGCATGCCCTCATGGGCGGCCTCTGCCGAGCGGCGGAGGCCCTCCGCGAACGAGGCTCCGTCGGCGACCGCCGCGTCGAGCG
>JALYMB010000169.1 GCA_030773935.1 Actinomycetota bacterium
GGGCCGCTCAAGGGCCCGGTTCCACGGCCGACACCTCCGGTATGGAGTTCTCTCGCACTGTGTCTGACCCGACGGGTCGGTTCGATGCGCCTGCCCCGTGCCTCAGGGGACCGGGCCGGTCATCCGACCGGCTGGCTGACGCCGAGGACACACGGCCCCGGGTCGGTCTGCTGTGAGCCGCCAGGAGATGGTGTGCGATCGGTGCCGGGACGGACGCCTCCTGGGGGAGGCCGTTCACGACCGCGACGTGGGGTGGCGGTACTTCCTCTCCTGCTACGGCTGCGGAGCAAGAACGCCTCTGGGCGCGGACGCGCACCGACAGCTGATGGAGCAGCCCAAGGTCGCGGCCGGACGCGCGGCGCTCCCGACGGACCGAGAGGGCGGCGCCCAGCCGGACGCATCGCCCGCGGCGCACGAAGCGACCAGCTCGTTCGCCGATCACAAGAACACGTGCGCGCACCCCGGCTGCACGACCAGGGTGTCCATCTACAACTCGTCGGAGACGTGCTGGGCGCACTCCTGACCTGCAGCGGTCCGCACCCGTTTCGTTCGCTCGGTTCGGCGGAGGCACTCGCCGAGCGTAGGATGTCCCGGGAGATGCTGGGAAAACTCGTGATGCGGAGCTTCGTCGGCAAGATCCTGGTCGCGGTCTACGTGGTGGTGGGCCTGATCGTGGCGAGCTCGCACCACTACCTGTCCCACCTGGGCGAGGTCAAGCCCATCCTGTCGGCGGTCCTGGCCGTCCTGCTGTGGCCGCTGGTGCTGTTCGGCGTCAAGCTCCACATCCGGTAACCGGGGCCGCGCCTCGCGCTAGGGATCCTTGCGCCGCCTGATCTCTTCGGTGAGGGCCGGCACCACCTGGAACAGGTCGCCCACGACTCCGAGATCGGCCATCCGCATCATGGGTGACTCGGCGTCCTTGTTGATCGCCACGATGTGCTTGGCACCCTTCATGCCGACGACATGTTGCAGCGCGCCGCTCACCCCGACCGCGATGTACACCTCGGGCTTGACCGTCCTGCCGGTCTGCCCGATCTGATAGTTGTACGGGACCCAGCCTGCGTCGACGGCGGCGCGCGATGCGCCCACGGCGGCGCCTCCGATCGCGCTCGCCAGCTCGTCGAGCATCGCGAACGGCTCGGGACCTCCCAGACCGCGGCCCCCCGAGATCACGACGCGAGCGTCCTCCAGCTTGGCTCCGCTCGTGGCTTCGGCATGGCGCTCCAGCACGCGGACGCCGCGCAGCTCGTCGGGCACCTCGACGGCCACCGGCACAACGGCGGCGGCCCCGCCGGACGGCTCGGCCTCGATCGAGCGCGGACGCACGAGCACGATCTTGGGCTCGGGCCCTTCGAGTGCCACGTCCACGATCTTCGTGCCGCCGAAGATCTCCGTCGTGGCCCGGTCGATCGCCGGGACGTCGGTGGCGTTGCTCATGAGCGTCGATCCGGTGCGCGCCTGCAGCCGGCCAGCCACGTCGCGTGCGTCGTAGGTCGTGGCGAACAACACGATCGCCGGGTGATGCTCCTCCACGAGGGCCGCGAGGACGTGCGCCGCCGGCCGGCCGGGATGATCGGCGAAGACCTCGTCGTCGCTCGCGAACACCCGAGCGGCGCCGTGAGCGCCGAGCAGCTCCGTGCCGGCCGTCGCGCCTGGCCCGAGTGCGACCGCCTCGACGCGGTCGCCCAGCGAACGCGCCTTCGTGAGCAGCTCCAGCGCCGACGGGTGCACACCCTCGGGCGAGACCTGGGCGTAGACCCAGACCGTCGCCACCTAGATCACCTTCGCCTGTGCGAGCAGATCCGCGATCCGGGTCACGCCGTCCGGGTCGGCCTCGATGGTCTGGCCGCCCGTCTTCGCCGGGGCGTCCACGACGCCGGCCACCGACTGCTCGGCCGCGATCTGCGCCGGATCGATCTCCAGGTCAGCGAGCGACAACTCTTCGAACGGTTTCTGTTTCGCGCCCATGATGCCCTTGAGGCTCGGATACCGCGGCTCGGTCGCGCCCGCCGTCACGGTCACCAGAGCGGGAAGCGCGCAGGTCACCACGTCGTAGCCGGACTCGGTCTGGCGTTCGACCCGCAGGCCGTCCGGCTCCGCCTGCAGCGCACGCACGGCCGTGATGCTGTCGATGCCGAGCAGCTCGGCCACCGTGACCGGCACCGTGCCCGTGTATCCGTCGGTGGATTCCATGCCGGCGATCACCAGGTCGTAGGTCTGCCGGGCGATCGCTGCGGCCAGCACCCGCGCCGTGGCCAGGGCGTCGGATCCCCGCAGCGCGGGATCGGCCACCAGCACCCCGCGGTGCGCGCCCATCGCCAGACCTCGACGGACGGCGGTGACCGCTTCGGGCGGTCCCATCGAGACGACGGTGACCTCGCCACCACCCGCCTCGGCGAGCTGCAGGGCAAGCTCCAGCCCGTACTCGTCGCCGGGGTCCAGCGCCCCGCCCGAGCCGTCTCGCACCAGCAGCCCGTCGGCCCCGAGCTGCGGCGTGCTCTGGGGGTCGGGGACGTACTTCGCCAGCGCCACCACGTTCACGGGTGCCTCCATCGGTCCGTCGTACCGGCCGATGGTACGCGACCTACGTGTACCGCACCCGTGGATCCAGGAAAGCGTAGGCGACGTCGACGACCAGGTTCGCCACGACGATGACGAAGGAGCCCAGCACCGTGATCCCCATCACCATCGGGAAGTCGGCGTTGAAGATCGACCGAACGGCGAGCAACCCGACGCCGGGGAGGTTGAACACCTTCTCCGTGATGAAGGCGCCGGCGATGTACAGGCCGAGGTCGAGACCGAACATGGTGACGACGGGCGTGAGAGCGGAGCGCAGACCGTGACGGAAGATCACCGTGCGCTCCGGGAGGCCCTTCGCGCGTGCGGTGCGGATGTAGTCCTCCCCCATCGCCTCGATCAGGTTCCCGCGCACCATGCGCGCGTAGAACGCCGCGAAGGTGAGGGACACCACGATCCAGGGGAGGATGAACCGTCCGGTGAGCACCGCGGTCGCGAGTCCCTCGTTCAGCGGGATGCCGCTGCCGGGAAGCCAGCCGAGCTTGTACCAGAAGACGAAGAGGAAGAGCAGGCCGAGCCAGAACACCGGTGCGGAGACGCCGACGAGCGCGAAGATCATGCTGGCGCGGTCGACCCACGATCGCCGCCTGACCGCGGAGACGATGCCGATCGGGATGCCCAGAGCGAGCCACACCACGGCGGCGCCGAACGCAAGGGTGAGCGTCACCGGCAGCCGGTCCTTGATCTGCTCCCAGACGGGCACGTTGCTCCCGTAGGAGAAGTACACCTCCTTGTTGAGCCACAACCCGGGCCACGGGATCAGTCCCTTCGCGAATCGCGCGTACTGGGTGAGCACCGGTCTGTCCAGACCGAACGCGTGTCGCGCGGCCTCGATCTGCTCCGCGCTGGCGCCCCGGCCGCCGGTCGCGCGACGCGCGGGGTCACCGGGCGGCAATTTCACGAAGATCAGGAAGGTGACGACGGAGACGATCCAGAGCACGAGGATCATGAAGATCATCCGCCGGAAAAGATATCGAGCCACGCGATCACCTGAGCTCTCGAGCCATCCCGACCTTATTGCGGCGTGGTCCGGGCGTTCCACCGTTGTTTGCGCTTCGTTGCTCAACGTGTTTGCGTTTCGTTGCTCCACGATCCCCGCTGGTCGCGGCGTACCGGTGTGCGCCGGCGTGGATCAGCGGTGGCTGCCGGCCGCCACATCCTCGGCGTCGCGCATCACGCGCAGCACGTTGCGGCCGGCCACCTTCTGCAACTCCTCATCGGTGTATCCGCGGGCCGCGAGCTCCGCGAACAGCGCCGGATACCGCGACACGTCCTCGAGACCCTCGGGCATCCGTCCCGCGCCGTCGAAGTCGCTTCCGATCCCGACCGCGTCGACCCCGGCCACCGCGCGGACGTGGTCCACGTGGTCGGCGACGTCGCTCACGGTGGCGGACACCTGGTTC
>JALYMB010000170.1 GCA_030773935.1 Actinomycetota bacterium
ATCGGCTCGCTCCACGATCGCCACCACCGGGGCTCCGGCGACGCCCTCAGCGATCGCCCGAAGGACCGCGTGGCCCTGACCGGGGTTCTCGGCCGCGTCCACGAGGAGGGACTCCGGTGCGATCTCCGACACATGCGCCAGCGAATGCACCGACAGGGGCTCCACCTTCACGTCCAGGCGCAGGGCCTCGAGCGCGGGGAGCGCCTGGCCGGGGGTGCGATCCGACAGGAGCAGGACGATGGCCATGGCAGTGCCTCAAGGGTAACGGGTTGGCAGCGGCGACGGTACGCTCGACCTGCGATGACGTCGTTCCAGCTGCTCGCATCCCATCACTGGCGGGTCCCGGCGCGCTCGTTCGTCGTTCGCGCGAGCGACGGCGTCGGCATCCACGGCACACGGCTGGGTGATCACGGTGCGGGGTCCCCGGCGGTGGTGTTCGGGCACGGCTTGATGGGTTGGCACCGCAAGCCGCGGTTCGCGCAGTTCGCCGAGCACCTCGCCGAGTGGTTCGCGGTCTACGCGTTCGATCATCGTGGTCACGGGGCGTCCGAAGGCGTGAGCGACTTCGGCGGGGCGGAGATCGCCGACGTCGACGCCGTGGTGCGGCTGGCCCGCGGGAACGGGCACCAGCGCCTGGTGACGATGGGTACCTCGATGGGTGGCATCGCGGTGGTCCGTCACGCAGCGATGCTGGGCGGGTCGGACGCGGTGGTGGCGATCTCGTCCCTGGCGTACTGGGATTGGCACGGCGGCGCGCACCCGAAGGCGAGACGGAACTTCCATCAGCGCGTCGGGACGCCGGCGGGGCGTGCGGCGCTGCGGGCGTGGGGCGTGCGGCTCCCGGAGGAATGGGACGAGCCGGAGGCGCCCGAGGAGGTGGTGGGCAAGATCTCGCCGGTGCCGGTCGTGATCGTGCACGGCAGCAACGACCACCTGTTCAGCGAGGACCACGCGCACCGGCTCTTCGACGCCGCCGGCGAGCCGAAGCGTCTGCTGCTCGGCGATCATTTCGGCCACGCGGAGGACGGCCTGACGCCGGCCTTCGGCCGGCGACTGGCCCGCGTGGTGCACGAGATCCTGGATCTACCGTGGTGAGGGTGCGCCTGTTCGCGGTCCTCCGCGAGCAGGCAGGGACGGCGGAGGTGACCGACGTCACGGGGCGGACCGTCGGCGAGCTCGCCGACGTGCTGGCCGCGCGGTTCGGCGAACGCTTCGCGTCGGTCGCGGCCGTGTCGTCCTTCGTGGTGAACGGCGAGCGCGCGACGAGATCGACGGCGGTCGCCGACGGTGACGAGGTGGCGATCCTCCCGCCCGTCTCCGGCGGTCAGCGGGCCGGGCGCGCCACCGCGGCCAGGTAGGGGACCCCTGCCGGTGTGCGGTGCGTCTCGACCGCGGTCGCGTACACCGGCGCCGGCAGGATCGGATGGGTGGCGTGCGCGTGCCGAACCTGGCCCGCGTGCGCCAGGTCCGGGGCTCCCGGCGGCGCCGTTCGCCGGATCGCGACGAGACCCGCAGGTCCCAGAGCGGCTCCCAGGCCCAGCACGGCCGTGCCCGCCAGGAACCGCCGCCTGTCCAACCGCGGCTCCGTCACGGCCGGCTCACCGTGACCCTTCCACCGCCGGGGAAGCCCAGGTAGGCTGCGAGCCCGCGCGAGAGATCCAGGTGCTCGCAGCCGCACTCGTCCACGAGCCGCGCGCGGGTCGATCGGCGGCCGTACGTCACCTTCACCCACTGGTTCCGCCGCCACCTGGCCCGCCCCCTCGTGCTGTACGGCACGGCCACCAGGAGGTCCATCGTGTGGAAGATCTCGCCGTTCGCGACGGTGAAGTTCGGCTGGCACTCACCGTAGCCGTAGTAGGTCGCCGCCCTCCTGACGGGGTCGAAGTCCCAGTCCGACGCGGCCGGCAGCACGGGCACGGAACCGCCCGCCACCGGGGCGGGCATCGCGTCCTTCGTGGCGTTCCACCCGCTCACGGCGAACCGGACGTTGTTCGCCCACAGGAACGCGATCCTGAAGGCGCGCAGCCCGTACCAGGCGATGTCGTCGGCGGTCACGGTCGCGATCGTGAACAGCGGCGAGGGCTTGTACAGCGCCTCGGAGGTCGTGTAGACGGTGCCCGCCGGGCAGCCGCCAACCGTCGTGGTGACGGAGTCGTCCTGGTACCACTTCACGCCCGGCCACACCACCGCGTATCCGTCCGTGATGCGTCTGCGCGTCATGTGGATGAACTCCAGATCCGCGGCGGGCTTCGCGAAGAGCGTGTTCAGCTGGTCGCGCATCGCCCGCGCCCGGGCGCCCCCCGCGAACTGCGCCACCTCGAACCACGTGGCGTCGGTCTGCAGCACCTCGACCCCATAGTGGGCGGGTCCCGTGTGCGCCACGACGCGAGCCGCGTTGTCCGGGTTCCCCGCACGCGGCTGGCGAGGGAAGGTGCCGTGCGTCACCCATCGATCCTACGCCCGTCGCAGCTTCACGCATCCACGGCCGCACTGGGATACTTCCCCCGTGAGGTTCCAGCGCATCCTTCTCATCGTGAACCCCGTCGCGCGCACGGTCTCCAAGCCCATGCTGGCGGTTATCGAGAAGGCGCTGTCGGCGGACTTCCGGCTGGAGGTGACCGAGACGAAGGAACGCGGCCACGCCAGCGAGCTCGCTCAGCAGGCGGTGCACGACGGGATCGACCTGGCGGTGGTCTTCTCCGGTGACGGCACGATCAACGAGGTGGTCAACGCCATGGCCGGCTCGGAGACCGCTCTGGGCGTGATCCCCGGTGGCGCGACGAACATCTTCGCGCGGGCGTTGGGGCTGCCCGTCGACCCCGTGGAGGCAACGGGCGTGCTGATCGGCAAGGCACTGGACGAGGATGCGTTCAAGCTGAGCCTGGGCCGGGCCGACGGCCGCTACTTCGCGGTCAACTGCGGGGCCGGCGTCGACGCGGCGGCCATGACGCGGCTGGACGAGAAGTTCCCGAAGACCAAGTCGAAGTTCGATCGCGCGGCGTTCCGGGCCGTCGCGTGGGAGCTGTTGGTGGGCTACGCGGGCCGCTCGCCCGACCTGGAGCTCACCATCGACGACGGGTCGCCCACGCCCTCGCTCTCGGTGATGGTGGGCCGTACCGACCCCTACACGTACTACAAGGGCAAGGGCCTGCGGATGACGCCGGAGGCCTCGCTGGAGAGCGGCCTGGACGTCCTGTCCGTGCGGAAGCTCGCCCGGCGGAGCGTTCCCCGGATCGCCTGGCAGGTCTTCGGCTCGGCCCGTCACGTGCACGGGCGGGACATCGACTACGTCCACGACGCCTCGCACGTCCTGGTGAGCGCGCAGGAGCCGTTCCCGGTGCAGCTGGACGGTGACGCCCTCGGCGTCCGCCAGCGCCTGGAGATCGAACTGGCGCGCGAGGCGCTCTGGGTCGTGGCCTAGGGACCCGCGCGGGTCGCGAGCCTACGGGTCGAGCCGGATCAGGTTCTGCCTCGCCGTCTCCTCCGGGTGGATCCCGCACTCCCACTTGGCCTTTCCCGCCCAGCGGCCGGCCCGCTCCGGCTCACCGGGGAACTGCACCCGCGTGCACGGGGCGCAGCCGATCGATGCGTACCCCAGGTCGTACAGGGGGTTGTGCGGAAGATCGTGGTCGCGCAGGTACCGCCATGTGTCGTCCCGCGTCCACGCGGCCACCGGGTTGATCTTCACGATCATCCTGCCGGGCTCGAGCTCGTACTGCTCCACGAACGGCGCGGCCGCACGCGTTGGGGAGGAGTCGCGTCGGAAGGCGGTCATCCAGGCGTCCAGACCTCGGAGCGCCTCGAACATCGGGCGCACCTTGTTCATCTCGCAGCAGCGCTCGGCGTTGCTCTCGTACAGCCGCGGGCCCTCGGCGGTCTCCTGTTCGGCAACCGTTCGCTCGCCCACCAGGTCCACCACGTTCAGCGCCATCGTCTCCGTCAGCTGCTCCTTGAACGCCAAGGTCTCGGCGAACTGGAACCCGGTCTCCAGGAACAGGATCGGGATGTCCGGACGGATCTGCGTGGCCAGATGCATGACGACGGTCCCCTCCGCCTGGAACGCGGAGGCGATGGCCACCCGATCCAACCCGGAGTCCTCCAGCGCCCATCGCACGATCTCGCGCGGGTGGGCGTCCTCGAAGGCGATGTTGCGCGAGATCAACTCGTCGGCGGGGAGGATCGTCTGCAAGCGGGGCCCCCTCGGTGCAGGTCGGGCGAGTGTACACGGGACGCCGCGGAGGCGCTGACGGCTGTGCAGGCCGCCGACCTGCGGTTTCCGGTACGGTAGGCGTCCCTCGTACCCCGAAGAAAGGCTGCTCACGCATGTCCGATGT
>JALYMB010000171.1 GCA_030773935.1 Actinomycetota bacterium
GGCGCCGGGCCGCGCGGTGGCATCCAGGTTCGTGGCGGGCGAGACCCTGGCGGAGGCCATGGCCGCCGCCGGCGACCTGGACGGTGGACGCATCACGTCGATGCTCGACCACCTCGGCGAGAACGTGACCTCGCCCGAGCAGGCATTACAGGCGCGGCAGGCGTACCTGGCCGCCCTCACGGCGATCGCCGAGGCCGGCACACTCGACTGCGCGATCTCAGTCAAGCTCACGCAGGTCGGGCTCGACGATGGCATAGAGACCTGCATGTCGAACCTCATGCCGATCCTGGACGCTGCCTCGCGGGCGGGCACGCGCGTCGAGATCGACATGGAGAGTCACGAGTACGTGGACCTCACCCTCGAGGCCGCGGCGGCCGCGCACGCCTCGTATCCGAGGGTGGGTCTGGCGTTGCAGGCGTACCTCCGCCGGACCGCCGGCGATCTCGATCGGTTACCGTCCGGCATGCGCGTGCGCCTGGTGAAGGGCTCCTACCTCGAACCGCCCGACGTGGTGTTCGCGGACAAGCGTGACGTGGACCGCAGCTACGCCCGCCTGTTCATGACGTTGCTGGCACGCGGCCACCCGATCGACGCGGCCACCCACGATCCCGCGCTGATCGAGGGCGTGCGGTCACGCGTGGACGCATTCGAGGAGGGCTGGTCACGGGTGGAGTTTCAGATGCTGTACGGTGTCCGCCGGGACCTCCAGGCGGCGTTGGCGCGGCGGGGGTATCCGGTCCGCGTGTACATCCCGTACGGCATGGAGTGGTACCCGTACCTCACCCGACGCCTCGCGGAGCGTCCGGCGAACCTGTGGTTCTTCGCGTCGAACCTGCTGAGGAGCGCACGATGACCGATCGCAAGGTCGCCGTTCTGGGCGGCGGCAAGATGGGAGAGGCGTTGGTCTCGGGCCTGATCCGCTCGGGCGGGCGCTCGGTGGACCAGATCATGGTGACGTGCCGCCGCGAGGAGCGCGCCCGCGAGCTGGCGACCCGCTACGGGGTGAGCGTCTCGCTGGACAACGCGGAGGCGGCCCGCTGGGCCGGCGTGCTGGTGCTCACCGCGAAGCCGCAGGACACGGAGACGTTGCTCGAGCAGATCCGCTCGGAGGTGACGATCGACGATCTGGTGATCAGTTTCGCCGCGGGGCTGCGCACCTCCTTCGCGGAGAAGCATCTGGCCGCCGACGTACCCGTGGTGCGCGTGATGTCGAACGTCCCGGTCATGGTGGACGAGGCCATGAGCGTGGTGTCGGCCGGCTCGCACGCCGACGACAAGCATCTGGCCGTCGCCGAGGAGCTCCTCGGCTACGTGGGCAGGGTCCTGCGCCTGCCGGAATCCCAGCTGGACGCGGTCACGGCGACCAGCGGCAGCGGTCCCGCGTACTTCTTCCTGCTGGCCGAGGCCATGATCGAGGCCTGCATCCTGCTGGGGCTGTCGCGCGACGTCGCGACCGAGCTGATCATCCAGACGATGCTCGGTTCGGCGAAGATGTTGCGCGACACGGGCAAGCACCCGGTGGAACTGCGCGAGATGGTGACCTCGCCGGGGGGGACCACCATCGCGGCGATCCGTCATCTGGAGGAGGCCGGCGTGCGCGCCGCGTTCCTCAACGCGATCGACGCGGCACGGATCCGCAGCGCGGAGCTCGCGCAGGGCGGGGACGACGACTAGGACGAGGAGGGGGAGTTCGGCATGGGCCGTGGAGACCGACCGACGATCCGCTGGGCGCACGACCGCCAACGCAAGATGAAGGAGCGCCGGTTACGGGCCGCCAAGGCGCGGGGCGCCGCGCGAAAGGCCGCCAAGAAGAAGTAGGCCCGCTCACCCCCGGGGGGCGAGCAGGCGGTCGAGCTTGGCCTCCATCCGCGCCACGTCCTCCTTCGTGGCGAAGCGCTCGGACTCCTTCAGCTCCACCACGATCGCGCCGCCCGGATCCAGGGACGCGCGCTCGACCTCCTCGATGACGTCGGCGCCCTGCCGGTGGAGCGCCTTGATCACCTCGGTACGTCGCAGTCCCAGGTGACGCAGGGCGTCCTCGTCGAGCCGGCCGTCTTCGATCAGCGTCGTCGGCTTGCCTTCGAACAGATCGGTGGCGACCTGGCTCCGCGTCACGATCCGAACGATCACCGCGTTGAAGGTGAGCAGCACCGCCGCCCCGATCAGTCCACCCAACAGCGAATTGTCCGGTCCGATGATGGCGTTCTGCACCACGTTGCTGAGCAGCAGCAGCACCACCAGGTCGAACGAGTTCAGCTGGGCCAGTTCACGTTTCCCGGCCAGGCGCAGCAACAGCAGGATCACCAGGTACACCAGGAGCGTTCGCAGGACCTTCTCCCATACGGGGACCTCGACGTGCCACAGGCTCGTCACGATGTCGTGCACGGACGCCTCCTTCGCGAGGGGCGCGTCGGTCGCGCCACCGTCAGATCCGGGCCGCGAGCTGGTTCCGCAGCGTGCCGATGCCCTCGGCTGCCAGTTCGATCGACGCCCCCGGCCACAGGTCGCATGCCGCACCCGGGAACGGCGCCAGCGCGAACGCGTCGCCGCGTTCCAGCATGGCCTCCCCACTGGAGGCGCTGATCAAGCCCAGCAGGCTCTGCGCCGTCCCGTTGAGGTTCCCCTTCGCCAACGAACGGCCGTCGATCCGCACGTCGACGAACACCGTCTGCGGGTCGATCTCGTCGGCGGTGACGACGCAGGGGCCGAGCGAGAGGGGCAGGCCGTCGTCATGTCCCACCGGGTCGCCGGTGGCGTCACGCGCCGTCCAGTCGTTCACCAGCGTGTAGCCGAACACCGAGGCGCGCGCCTCTTCGGGGGTGACCCCTCGCGTCTCCCGACCCAGCACCGCGGCGATCTTCGGCTGGTACTCCAACCAGGCGGCGCCGGCAGGCCACGTCACCTCGTCCTCGGGGGCCACGATGCGGCGCTCGCCGCCCAGGCCGCCGGGCATCAGCAGCGACTGCGGGAACAGGGGTGGCAGCAGACGTGGTCGCTTCACGCGGGACGCGTGCGCATCGTCGCGCTCCAGGGCACCTCGGGCGGCATCCATCACAGAGCCGCCGCTCGACGCGACCAATGCCTCCAGGGTGGTGGGGAAGGCCGGATGCCCGACGGCGTCGGGCAGGTCGACCACCTCACCCTCGAGGATCGCTCCCAATCGCCGGTGCCCCCGCCGGTCGTAGGTGAGGAGCCTCATCGTGGGAGCCGAATCGTACGCCCGCCGGCCCGCGGTTTCTCCATATCCGCCGGTCAGATTCCGCCCCCTGCCGGCCCTGGGCGCGGAACCGGGGCCTCGGCTACCATCCCGGGGCACGACCAGCGGGTTTTCCGCGCGTTCCGCGAAGGGGAGGTCACCCATGGCCGATCAGAAGTTCCGCATCACCTACGCCACCATGTCCGCCGACAACGAGGAGCTGCAGGCGGCCTACGACGCCGCCGCGGAGCGTGCCAAGGCCGAGCTGGGCAAGGACTATCCGGTCGTCGTGAACGGCGAGGAGCGGTGGCGCGACGAGAAGTACGAGGAGCCCTCGCCGATCGACAAGGACCTACTCATCGGCCGGTTCTCACAGGCCACGAACCAGGACGTCGACGACGCCGTCGCGGCCGCGAAGGCCTTCCAGCTCGAGTGGGATCGGATGGGCTGGCAGGAGCGTGTGCGGATCCTCCGCAACGTGGCCGACATCATGGAGGAGCGGGTGTTCGACCTCGCCGCTCTGATGGCCTACGAGGTCGGCAAGAGCCGCCTGGAGGCGCTGGGCGACGTGCAGGAGACCGCCGAGCTGATCCGTTGGAACTGCGACGAGATGGAGAAGCACGACGGGTTCCGCGTGCCCATGAGCGGCCTGGGCGCCGCGGGCGAGTACTACGACGTCCTGCGACCCCACGGGGTGTGGGCGGTCATCAGCCCGTTCAACTTCCCGATGGCGCTGTCGGGCGGCCCGTCCAGCGGCGCGCTCGTGGCCGGCAACACCGTCGTCCTGAAGCCCTCGAACCAGGGAGCCCTGCTGGGCTACAAGCTCTACGAGTGCTACCGCGACGGCGGCGTGCCGCCCGGCGCGTTCCACCTGGTCATCGGGCGTGGTGCCGTCGCCGGCGACCATCTGTGGCACCACCCGGACGTGAACGGCGTGACGTTCACCGGTTCCTACCCAGTGGGTATGGACATCTACAAGCACTTCACGACCGATGTTCCAAAGCCGGTCATCTGCGAGATGGGCGGCAAGAACCCGACGATCGTCACGAAGAACGCCGACCTGGACAAGGCCGCCGACGGCGTGCTGCGCAGCGCGTTCGGGTTCGGTGGCCAGAAGTGCTCGGCGTGCAGCCGCGTCTACGTCGAACGAGAGGTGTACGACGACTTCATGGGCACGCTCAAGTCCAAGACCGAGAAGATCAAGGTCGGCAACCCCATCGAGCGCGACGTGTACATGGGGCCGATCATCAACGAGCCCGCCATGGAGACCTTCGAGGAGGCGGCCGAGGAGGCCCGCAAGAACGGCACGATCGTCACCGGCGGCCAGCGCATCACCGAGGGCGACTTCGCGCGCGGGCTGTTCGTCGAGCCCACGGTGGTGGAGGCGCCCGAGGACAGCTGGCTGTGGAGGCGGGAGCTGTTCGTGCCGTTCGTCGCCGTCGGCGCCTTCGACGATCTGGGCGAGGCGATCGAGAAGGCCAACGACACCGAGTACGGACTCACCGCCGGTCTGTTCAGCGAGGACCAGGGCGAGATCGACGAATGGCTCGACCGGATCCAGGCCGGCGTGGTGTACGTGAACAGGCGCGCCGGGGCCACCACCGGCGCGTGGCCCGGCGTGCAGCCGTTCGGTGGTTGGAAGGGCTCCGGCACCACCGGCAAGGCCGGCGGCGGCCCGTACTACGTGACCCAGTACATGCGCGAACAGTCCAGGACGGTGATCGAGGAGTGAGCGTGCCCGACACGGGCGTCACCTACGACTCGCTGGCGGCCCACACCAGGCCGAAGCTGATCACCGACGTCCCAGGCCCCGAGGCACTGGCGCGCATCGAGCGCGACGGCAGGGTCACCTCACCGTCGCTTCCTCGCGCCTATCCGTTCGTGCCCCGTCGCGGCGCCGGTTCCATCGTGGAGGATGTGGACGGCAACATCTTCCTGGACATCAACGCCGGCATCGCGGTGACCTCCACCGGTCACTGCCACCCGCGGGTCGTGGAGGCCGTGCAGCGGCAGGCGAGCGAGCTGCTGCACTACTCCGCCAGCGACTTCTTCCTGCCGATCTACTCCGACGTCGCCGAGCGCCTGGGCGCCCTCGCGCCGTTCGGCGGGGCGCCGGCCCGCACGTTCCTGTCGAACTCGGGGACCGAGGCCGTGGAGGCCGCGATCAAGCTCGCGCGCCACGCCACCGGCCGCCAGTACCTGATCGCGTTCTACGGGTCGTTCCACGGCCGCTCCATGGGCAGCGTCTCGCTCACGGCCAGCAAGGCCAGATACCGTCAGAACTTCGGGCCGATGCTGCCGAGCGTGTACCACTCGTTCTACGGGGACTTCGAGCACATCGAGGATGTCCTGTTCAAGCGGATGGTCTCGCCGGGCGAGGTGGCGGCCATCGTGGTCGAGTCGTGGCTCGGCGAGGGCGGCTACCTCCTGCCGCCCCAGGGCTGGTTCCGGTACCTGCGGGACCTGTGCGACCGCCACGGCATCCTGCTGGTCTGCGACGAGGTGCAGTCGGGGATGGGCCGCAGCGGAACGATGTGGGCGATCGAGCAGGAGGGCGTGGTGCCCGACATCATCACGGCGGGCAAGGGGATCGCGAGCGGTCTGCCGCTGGGCGCCATGATCGCGCGCGACGACGTGATGACCTGGGAGGCCGGCGCGCACGGATCGACCTACGGCGGGTCGCCGGTGCCCTGCGCGGCGGCGCTCGCCACCTTCGACGTGATCGAGGAGGAGGGCCTGATGGCCAACGCCTCGCGTGTCGGCGAGATCATCCTGTCGGGGATGCGGGGGATCGCGGAGCGCCATCCGCTCATCACCGAGGTGCGGGGCCGGGCCCTGTGGATCGGGGTGTCGCTCACCGACCACGACCGTTCCGCGGCGGTGGAACAGGCGTGCTTCCACAGGGGGCTGCTCGCGCTGGGGTGTGGCGACGACGCCATCCGTATCTCGCCGCCGCTGGTGTTCCGCGAGGACCAGGCGCAGGCCGCGCTCGAGATCTTCGAGGAGACCGTCGCCGAGGTCGAGACGGCCGGGTCGTAACGGGGGACGCCGTGGCCTCCGTCGTCGACACGCTCACCGTCGATTGCGCCGACCCCCGACGGGTCGCCGCCTTCTGGTGCACGGCGCTCTCCTACGAGCTGGCCGACGTCGACGACGAGGACGCGCTGATCCGGGACCCGCTCGCGCGCGGCTGGCCTCTCCTGTTCCAGCTGGTGCCCGAGGGCAAGCGAACGAAGAACCGGCTGCACCTGGATCTGTCTCCGCCCGACACGATGCAGGCGGAGGTGGATCGCCTCACGGCGGCGGGAGCGACCGTCCAGGGGCGCGTCGACGAGGGCGGGAGCTTCTGGACGGTGATGCTCGACCCGGAGGGCAACGAGTTCTGTGTCCTGCGCGGCCCCGCCGACGACCCCCCGAAGGCGCGCCCCTCGTGACCGCGTCCAAGGTGACGACGATGCAGGAGGCGGTCCGTGAGCTCGTCCGCGACGGCGACACGGTCGCGATCGAGGGCTTCACGCACCTGATCTGCTTCGCGGCCGGCCACGAGATCATCCGTCAGCGCCGGCGCGACCTGACGCTCGCCCGCATGACGCCCGACGTGGTGTACGACCAGATGATCGGCGCCGGCGTTGCGAGCAAGCTGATCTTCAGCTGGATGGGGAACCCGGGCGTGGGCACCCTGCACGCGGTCCGCCGTCGCATCGAGCGGGCCGATCCCGAACCGCTGGAGATCGAGGAGTACTCGCACTTCGGGATGGTGTGCCGGTACATGGCGGGGGCCTCGAACCTGCCGTTCTTCCCCATCCGCAGCTACTACGAGAGCGACATCCCGGTGGTCAATCCCAAGATCGTGCCCATGACTTCCCCCTACGACGGCGACGAGGTCTTCGTCGTGCCTCCCCTCAAACCCGACGTCACGATCGTGCACGCGCAGCGCGCCGACGCGGGGGGGGACTCGCAGATCTGGGGCCTGCTGGGTTGCCAGAAGGAGGCGGCGTTCGCGGCCGAGCGCGTGATCGTCGTGGTCGAGGAGGTCGTGGACGAGTCCGTGATCCGCCGGGACCCCAACCGCACCGTGATCCCGGGCGTGGTGGTCGACGCCGTGGTTGAGGAGCCGTTCGGTTGCCACCCGAGCTTCGCGCAGGGGTACTACGACCGGGACAACGCGTTCTATCTGGAGTGGGACCGGATCGCCAAGGATCCCGAGACACTGGAGTCCTGGCTCCGGGAGTGGGTGTACGGCACGGCGGATCACCGCGAGTACGTGCAGAGGATGGGCGACGCGCGCTGGGACGCCCTGAAGCCCGGGGAGGCGCTGTCGGGCCAGGTCGACTACGGCAGGTACGCGTGAGCCCGACCGCGGACCCCGGCTACTCGAAGTCCGAGATCATGATCGCCGCCAGCGCCCGGCAGCTGGCCGGCGCCGCGAACTGTTTCGTGGGCGTGGGCCTGCCCAACATCGTGTGCAACCTCGCGCAGCGAACGGCGGCGCCGGACCTGCAGCTCGTCTACGAGTCCGGCGTGTTCGGCGCGAGACCGGAGCGCCTGCCGCTGTCGATCGGCGATCCCACGCTCGCGACCGGCGCCACGGCCATCACCAGCATGTTCGAGCTGTTCGCGTTCTACCTGCAGGCGGGGCTGATCGACGTGGCCTTCCTGGGCGGAGCGCAGATCGACCGGTTCGGCAACCTGAACACCACGGTGATCGGCGAGTATGCGAAGCCGACGGTGCGTCTGCCCGGCTCCGGCGGAGCGTGTGAGATCGCGATCCACGCGAAACGCATCCTGGTGATCATGCGCCAGGCGACGCGATCCTTCGTCGACCGGATCGACTTCCGCACCTCGCCCGGGCACAGCGGGGACCCCGCGCACGACGCCGCGCGCGGCTGGCACGGCAGCGGGCCCACGAACGTCGTCACCGACCTGGGAACCTATGTCTTCGACGAGGTCACCGGCGAGATGACGCTCGCCACGCTGCACCCGGGCGTCACCCTGGCGGATGTGCGCGCCGGCATGGGCTGGGAGCCGGCGGTGGCCGCAGACCTCGGTGAGACGCCCGCCCCCACGGGTGAGGAGCTCCGTCTGATACGCGAGGAGCTCGACCCCGCCGGGGTGTACACGAAGTAGGTAGGCTCGACGCCGTGGAAGGACGCGATCAGCCGCCCCCCGACGAGACCCCCTGGGCTCGCCCGGGCGAGGACGAGGACCTGGAGCCCGACTGGGCCGAAAAGATCCGATCCGGCCGCAAGGCCCGGGGGACCACGCTGCGCGAGGTCTACTCGAAGTTCGCCGACGAACCCACGCCCCTGGACGAACCCACGCCCCCGGACGACGAACCTTCTCCTCCGGACGAGGCCGACCCCGAGTGAGCCACGTCTTCGGCCGGGTCCTGGATCGCCAGGTCCCCACCGCGGCGGCAGCAGAGGGTGTCTGGATCACCGACGCGGACGGGAAGCGGTACCTGGACGGCGCCGGTGGCGCGGTCGTCGTGAACCTGGGTCACGGCGACACCGCGCTGATCGATGCGGCCACGGCGCAGCTCGCGAAGACGCAGTACGTCCACGGCACCGCGTTCACGACGGCGGCGCTGGAGACCTACGCCGACGAGGTGAGCGAGTTGCTCCCGATGAGCGACGGCCGGATCTATCCCGTCTCGGGCGGGTCCGAGGCGGTCGAGACGGCGCTCAAGTTGGCCAGGACGTACCACCTCGCGCGCGGTGAGGGCACCCGCACCTCGGTGATCGCCCGACGGACCTCCTACCACGGCAACACGCTCGGCGCGCTGGACGCCTCCGGGAAGGAGCCGCTCCGCAAGCCCTACACCCCCTGGCTCGGCCGGTTCCTGCACGCGCCCGCCGCCGACGAGTACCGTTGCGAGAACCCCTCGCATCCCGAGGGCTGCGACCGATGGCACGCCGGCGAGCTCGAGCGCATGATCCTGCAGGCCGGGCCGGAGACCGTTGCGGCGTTCATCGCCGAACCCGTGGCCGGGGCAACCCTCGCGGCGGCCGTGCCGTGCGAGGGCTACTGGCAGGCCGTTGCCGAGACCTGCCGCCGCCACGGCGTCCTGGTGATCGCCGACGAGGTCATGACCGGGTTCGGGCGGACCGGGCGCTGGTTCGGCATCGACAACTGGGACGTGCGGCCGGACATCCTGACCGCGGGCAAGGGCTGCACCAGCGGCTACGTGCCGTTCGGGTTCGCAGCTGCCAGCGCCGACGTCTTCGACACCGTGGCACCGAACGGCTTCACGCACGGCTTCACCTGGTCGCACAACGCACTTGGCGCCGCGGTGGGGAGCGCGGTGATCCGGCGTCTGCGCGAGGACGGCCTGGTGGAGCGCAGCCGCGAGCTGGGGGAGCGGATCCGCAAGGATCTGTCCACGGCGCTCGACGGGTGCCCGGCCGCGGGCGACGTCCGCGGCCTCGGGCTGATGATCGGGATCGAGCTCGTCAGGGACCCGGCGTCGAAGGAGCCGTTCCCGCGTTCCGAGCGCGTGACGGAGCGGGTGCTGGCCGCTGCCCGTGACGCCGGCCTGCTCCTGTACTCCAGCACCGGGCACGTGGACGGGACCAACGGCGATCTCCTGATGCTCGGTCCCCCCTTCTGCCTCTCCGACGACGAGGCCGTGACGCTCGTGGATCGCACGGCCACGGCGATCCGGTCGGTGGTGTGAGCGGCGCCGTCGGGCTGGTGATCGCGCCCGAGGCCCGGATCTACGACCACGGACCGCAGCATCCCCTGCGGCCGGAGCGCGTCCTGCTGACGTGGGACCTGCTGCACGCCTGCGGACTGGACGCCGCGCCGGGGGTCACCGTGCTGGGCGCCGACCCCGCCGACGACGCCGCGATCGCGCTCGTGCACTCGGCCGCGTGCATCGACGCCACGCGCCGCGCGGGGCATGGCG
>JALYMB010000172.1 GCA_030773935.1 Actinomycetota bacterium
CGGCGAGGCCCACCGACGCCAGGAGGTCGTGGTCGGAGCGCGCCGAGGCGGGCGATCCGCCGCCGATCAGCGCCCTCGCCACGCGCACGTTCTGCACGACGCTCAGGTGTTCGAGCAGGTTGCCCGACTGCGAGAGCACCCCGATCCATCGCGCTCGCAGGGCGGCGCGTGTGGACTCCGAGCGTCGGCTGATCCGAAGGCCCGCCACCGTGACGGCGCCGCCGTCGGGCTCGTCCAGACCGGCGAGACACGCGAGCAGGGTCGACTTCCCGCTGCCGGAGGGCCCCACGATCGCCACGATCTCTCCGGCACGTGCCGCCACGGAGACGCCCCGGAGGGCGAAGGTCTCGTCGTCGCCGGCGTGGAAGAACCGGTAGAGCTCCCGCGCCTCGAGGATCGGCGTGGCCGGGACGGTTGCGATCACGCCCACGCCAAGCTCTCCGTCACGATCCGCCATGGGTCCACGTTGTCGGCGCCCACCGGTGAGAGCAGCGTGATGTCGACCTGCGTGCCGTTGTGGAACAGCTCGTAGCGCAGCACGTCCTGGCGGTACTGCTTGCCGGTCACGCGGTTGGGCTCGCTGTTGGCCTGGTAGGAGATCAGCATCGCCGGGCCCGCGGGCAGGGCCGCCGGCTTCACCGAGACCAGCGAGAACGCGCGCACGGTCTGCTGGAGGACCGGCACCTCGTCGGCGGTCGCGCTCTTGACGGTCGGCGCCGATCGGGCCGGGGCCCAGGTCACCTGCACGGTGTTCAGCTTGTCGGTGAACGTGACCGAGTCCTTCGAGGTGGTGCGGGACCATCCTTCGGGCGTCGTGATGGAGAAGCCACCCGCCTTGGACCGGTAGGGAACGAACGCGATGTTGTCGGGGATGTCGCCGGGCGGGCTGTCCTCGGTCGGCACCGGCTTCTCCGAGGGGACGGGCGTCTCGGTCGAGCTGGTGCCGGGCGCCGTGACCGAAGCGCGCGTCGGGCCCGGTGAGCTGCCGCTCGTGGGGTTCGTGGCCACCTGCGACGCGGCGCATGCGGTCAACAGCATGCCGACCGCCAGGCTCACGCCGACCATGCCGCGCTCGATCCTCATCGCTCCTCCATCTGATGTCGTCGGACCTCTCCTGTGTACTCCGCCGAGCGTGAGGGATCGATGAGAATGGGGGTGCGGGTCCGAACCCTCATGGAACTCTCATCTGACGCCTGGCACACTCCGGTCGAGGAGGATCCACGTGCGCTTCCTGATCGTCGAGGACGAACTGAAGATGGCGCGGGCGCTGCGGCGAGGTCTGGAGCACGAGGGTCATGCCGTCGAGGTGGCCGCCGACGGCGAGGAGGGGCTGCGCTTGGGCCGGTCCTCGGGGTTCGATGTCATCGTGCTCGACGTGATGCTGCCGGGCCGTGACGGGTTCTCGATCTGCCGGGAGCTGCGCGGCGCCGGCGTGTGGACGCCCGTGCTGATGCTGACGGCCCGCGACGCGGTGGAAGATCGCATCCGAGGCCTCGACGCGGGGGCCGACGACTACCTCGTGAAGCCCTTCGCCTTCGGCGAGCTCCTGGCGCGCCTGCGGGCGCTGGTCCGCCGGGGTCCCTCCGACCGGCCGCCGGTCCTGGAGGTCGGCGACCTCCGCCTCGATCCCGCCGCCCACACCGTGGACCGCGCCGAGGTCGCCGTGGATCTGACGACGCGTGAGTTCGCCCTGCTGGAGTTCCTGATGCGTCACGCCGGTGAGGCGGTGAGCCGCACGCGCATCCTCGAGCAGGTGTGGGACATGAATTACGACGGCTTCTCGAACGTGGTGGACGTCTACGTGGGCTACCTGCGGAAGAAGCTCGAGGAGCCGTTCGGGCGATCGATGATCCGGACGGTGCGAGGCGTGGGCTACTCGCTGGAGCCCGCGTAGCGGGATGCCGATCCGCGCCAAGCTCACGCTGCTCTACGTCGGCGTTCTCGCGTTGATCCTCGCCGCGGTCTGCACCTTCCTCCTCGTTCGCCTGCGCGCGGATCTGGTTCACGGAGTGGACCAGAGCCTCGATACCCGCGCGGCGCAGATCGCGCTGGGGCTCGGCCACAACTGCGAGGGCGAGTTCCAGGACGTCACCGACTCGTCCCTGATCGGGCTCCCGCAAGG
>JALYMB010000173.1 GCA_030773935.1 Actinomycetota bacterium
CGACATCGTCGGCGAGGTCACCAGCGGTACGTTCTCACCGCTGCTGCAGAGGGGCATCGCGTTGGCGTACGTGTGGCCGCCGGACCCGGTCGACGTCGGCGATGAGGTGGAGGTCGACGTGCGCGGCCGCCGGGGCCGGGCCACGGTGGTCCGTCCACCCTTCGTGGACCGCAACCCGCGATAGCGATCAGAGCGCGGGAGGATCAGTCCGCGGCGGCGACGTGCGCGGCCGCGATGAAGTCGCGCACGCTGGCTCCTCCGAAGGTCGTCTCCCGCAGCAGCGTCTGAAGCCGGTCGGATGCCCGCCGCGAATCGGGAAGGATGACCACGACGACGTACAGGCCGGAGGCGGCGATGCCCACCTCCCGAGCCGGTCCGAATCCCGGTGCCGCCACGAAATAGGCCCATCGTGTGGGGATCCCGCGAGCGAGGCAGGTGCCCTCGCCGCGGGCGATGTAGTCGCCAACGGATTCGTCGCCGGTGAGGTACGTCGGCCGGTGGTCGGCGATCACGCGCTGGGAGATCGCTCGACAGCCGGGGGAGTGGGTGAGGCGTCCGAGCGCCGGTCCCCTGGCCACGAGGTAGTAGAGATCCGACGGTACGCCGACCCTGGTGGCGTCGACCCACGTCGCCGACATGCCGGCGACCGAGCCGTCCATCCGCGGCCAGGCGTCGGGTCGCGGTGACGCGAAGAACCCCTCGTGGAGGGCGGTGCCGGCGGCGACCGCCTGCCAGTCGTCGGGGATCAAGGCGTGCACCTCACCGGCCGTGACCTCGGAGAACGGGCTCGGTGAGCGCTGGATGATGAGAGGCTGGGTCACGAGCGCGGTCGGCGCACTGACGCCGCCACAGCTCGCGGCAACCAGAACCAGGACGAACACGACGGGCACTCTTCGCACGACCGCTGATACCTCGAGGGAGAGGATACGGCCTGGCGGGCCCTCTCCGCCAGGTCTCCCGGTGGCTCAGGCGCCGGGCAGGGCCGCGAGGTCGCCGGCGCCCCGAGGCATGTCGGTCACCGTCTCACCGCGGTGGGCCGGGATGCAGAACGACACCCGTGTCCCGCCGCTCGGGATCGGGTCGGTCCACAGGATCCCGCCGTGCTGCACGATCAGCTGCCGGGCGAGGTGCAGTCCGACGCCGACCCCGGCCTTCTCCTTGCGGAGCACCGCCTCGCCCGTGGAGAACGGCTGGGCGAACGCCTGGGACGCCACCGTCCGTTGCATCCCCTGACCTCGATCGGTCACCGTCACGACCACCCCTTCGTCCAGGGCCCGGGCGCGCAGCTCGACCGGCCGGTCCTCGGGTGAGTACCGGCAGCCGTTGTCCAGGATCTCGCGCACGACCTCGCCGATCCGTGCGGGATCGGCGAACGCGGGCAGGGTGTCGGGGAACAGCCGTTGGATCTCGAGGTTCGGGTGCTGGCGTCCGATCTCGTCCGCCGCGTGACGGAGGAGCGGGGCCAGATCAAGCTCGGCGATGTCCAGTTCCAGAGTGCCGCGTTCGAGCTCGGCGATCGTGATGATCTCGTCGACCATCATCATCAGCTTGTCCAGGGACGCCTGGAGCTGCAAGATGAATTCCTCCCACTCCTCGTCGGGGATGTGGCGATTGCGCAGGACGTAGGCGATGCCCTTGGCCACGGTCACGGGGGTGCGCAACTCGTGGGAGATGTTCGAGAGGAAATCGGCTTTCGCCGCCGTACCCTGCCGGGTGCTCTCCTCGATCTCCGCCAGCTGCATGGACAGGCGCTCCCGATCGTCGAGCGCCTCCCCGAGCGTGCCGGCCACCAGCGCGGCGGCTCGTGCGGACAGGGATGCGCCGGCGCCCCCCGCCGCCGCACCGATCGCGCGCAGCACCTCGTCGGCGCCCTCCTCCCGCAGGACGTAGCCAGCCGCACCCGCCGCCAGCACCTCGGCCACCAGCCGGGGGTCGACCACATCGCTGTGGCAGATCGTGCGGGATCCGGGGGCGGAGGCGCGGAGCCGCTTGATCAGCTCGGCGCCCCCCAGGCCCTCCAGGGTGAGCTCGGTCACGATCACGTCGGGCCTCGTCCGCGCCGCGAGCTCCACGGCCCGCAGGGCGTCGGTCGTGACCTCGAGCTGCAGGTCGGCGCCGCTACGGATCAATGCGTACTGCAGCTGGGCCAGGCCGTCGGCCGTGTCGCACAACAGAACGGTGACAGTCATCTCAGGTGGGGTATCGGCCGTGCGTGGGAGAGGTTGAGGGCGACCGGGAACCCTACTGCACGAGGCCGGTGCGGATCGCGATGGCCACCGCCTGGGCACGGTCGTTGGCACCGAGCTTCTCGAAGATCCTCTCCAGGTGCGTCTTGACCGTGTGGGGAGAGATGCCCAGATCCCTGGCGACCTCCTTGGTCGTGGAGCCGTTGGCCACCATCTGGAGGATCTCCCGCTCACGCTTGGAGAGCGGGGTGGTCGTGGGTGCCTCGTCGGCGTGCTGGACCTCCTCGATGAACGTCTTCGTGAGCTGTGGATGGATCACCGCGCGGCCCTCGACCGCCTGCTTGGCGGCGTCGACCAGGGCATCGGCTGACGCATCCTTGAGCAGGTAGCCGGAGACCCCCGCCTGGATGGCCTCGGAGATCGCGCCGCGCGACTCGTCGATCGTGATCAGGATCACCTTCGTGCCGGGATTCGCCTTGCGGATCTGCTTGGTGGCCTCGATCCCACTCATCCCCGGCATCCGCACGTCCATGAAGACCACGTCGGGCTCGAGCTGGACCACCTGCAGGACCGCCTCTTCGCCGCTGCCGGCCTCGCCCACCACGATCACCGCGTCGTCGCCCGACAGCTCCAGGAGCGTCCGGAGCCCTTCCCGGGTGACGGGATGGTCGTCCACGATGAGGGCGCGGATCGGAGGCATACGGGTCTCCATCTCCTTATCGGCTCAGGAGCTACGCTTGATGAGTCTAGGATAGGCCCATCACACGGAGGAATCCGACATGAACGAGTCAGAAATCGGCACCCCGGAGGTTCGGGAAGAGTCATCGACGGTCGCGCTGACGGAGGCCGCCACCCCACCCGTCTCGCCCGCGGAAGGTGCACCGGTGGGCAGGGAGGCGGTCCTCGAGGCGCTCCGCAACGTGTTCGACCCCGAGCTCGGGATCAACATCGTGGACCTGGGTCTGGTGTATGAGGTGGAGATCGGCTCTGACGGCAGCGTGGACATCACCTACAGCCTCACGACGATGGGATGCCCCATCGGCCCGATGATCGAGGACCAGATGCGCCAGTTCCTGGCGCCCGTGCCGGGTGTGGGCGAGGTGCGACCGGAGATGGTGCTGCGACCGCCCTGGAGTCCGGAGATGATGTCCGACGAGGCCAAGGCGGCTCTCGGCATCTTCTAGAGAACCTCCCGCCGGCAGGTTCGGGAGGCCGGATCCGACTCGATCAGCCCGGTCCCGGTGGGGCAGGGGGGCAGGAAGAGAGCCGACGAGCATCAGGAAGGGAGCTGATCGAAGAGATGGCGGACTACGCGAAGCCCGACGTACTGGTGAGCACCGACTGGCTGGAGGAGCACCTGCGGGACGACGGGGTGCGCATCATCGAGGTGGACGAGGACACCACCGCCTACGACAAGGGGCACATCCCCGGATCGGTCTCGTGGAACTGGACCACGGACCTCCACACGAAGGTCGGCCGCGACTACCAGGACCAGGCCGGCTTCTCCCGCCTGCTCGCCGGGGCGGGCGTGGGCCCGGAGACCACCGTGGTGCTGTACGGCGGCAACAACAACTGGTTCGCGGCCTACGCGTACTGGCTGCTGAAGCTCCGGGGTTACGACGACGTGAAGCTCCTCAACGGCGGGCGCAAGAAGTGGGAGCTGGAGAGCCGGGAGCTCACCAACGACGTCCCCACGTATCCCTCGACCGGTTTCGCGATCGCCGGTTCGGACCGTCCGGAGATCCGCGCGATGCGTGACGAGGTGATCGGCAAGCTCGGCAGCGAGACCGGGTTCGTCGATGTGCGTTCGCCGGAGGAGTACCGGGGCGAGAAACTCGCGCCGGACCATCTCCCGCAGGAGCAGTCGCAGGTGCCGGGCCATATCGCGGGGGCCGCGAACATCCCCTGGGCCAAGGCGGCCAACGACGACGGCACCTTCAAGAGCGCCGACGAGCTCAAGGCCCTGTACGAGGCCGAGGGGATCACGCCCGATCGGGAGGTCATCGCCTACTGCCGGATCGGGGAGCGGAGCTCTCACACGTGGTTCGCCCTGCAGGAGCTGCTCGGCTACACGAACGTCAAGAATTACGACGGCTCGTGGACCGAGTACGGCTCCCTCGTGGGCGCGCCCGTCGAGATGGGGTAGCCAGGCGTCCACGGCAGGGGGCCGGGGCACGGCGACCCCGGCCGCCTCAGCTCGGGGGACGAATCCGACCCCTGAGGTAGACTTTGAGGGTGGACGGCCGGACGTTTCCGGCCCCCGACCACGAGGGAAGGACACGAGCCGTGGCGATCAGCCAGGAAGAGCACCTCAAGGAGCTCAGCAAGGGCTACCGCTTCGATTGGAAGGACGCGGACCACTCGGTCTTCACGCCCAAGCGTGGGCTCTCGCCTGCGGTCGTCGAGGAGATCTCCGCCCTCAAGAACGAACCCGAGTGGATGCGGAAGATCCGGCTCAAGGCGCTGCGGTACTTCGAGATGCGTCCCATGCCCTGGTGGGGCGCCGACCTGTCCGGTGTCGACTTCGAGAACATCTTCTACTTCATCCGCTCGACCGAGAAGCAGGCCCAGAACTGGGAGGACCTCCCGGAGGACATCCGGGGGACCTGGGACAAGCTCGGCATCCCGGAGGCGGAGAAGAAGTATCTGGGCGGGGTGAGCGCTCAGTACGAGTCCGAGGTGGTGTACCACAAGATCAAGAAGGAGCTCGACGACATCGGCGTGCTCTTCACCGACATGGACTCGGCTCTCCGCGACCACCCCGATCTGGTGAAGGAGTACTTCGGCACGATCATCCCGCCCAACGACAACAAGTTCGCGTCGCTGAACACGGCGGTGTGGTCGGGGGGATCGTTCATCTACGTCCCACCGGGCGTGCAGGTCGACATCCCGCTCCAGGCCTACTTCCGCATCAACGCGGAGAACATGGGCCAGTTCGAGCGGACCCTGATCATCGCCGACGAGGGCAGCTACGTGCACTACGTGGAGGGCTGCTCGGCCCCGATCTATTCGAGCGACTCGTTGCACTCCGCCGTGGTGGAGATCGTCGCGAAGAAGGGCGCCCGCGTCCGCTACACGACCATCCAGAACTGGTCGACCAACGTCTACAACCTGGTGACCAAGCGCGCGGTCGCCTACGAGGACGCCGTCATGGAGTGGATCGACGGCAACATCGGCTCGAAGGTGACGATGAAGTACCCCTCGATCTACCTCATGGGCAAGGGCGCACGCGGCGAGGTGCTGTCCGTGGCCTTCGCCGGCAAGGGCATGCACACCGATGCCGGCGGCAAGGCGATCCATGCCGCGCCCTACACGACCAGCGTGATCAACTCGAAGTCCGTGAGCAAGGACGGCGGTCGCACGGGCTACCGCGGCCTGATCCGGGTCGAGCCCGACGCCCACCACGCGAAGTCCACGGTGCGGTGCGACGCTCTGATCCTCGACGAGGACAGCCGATCGGACACCTACCCGTACATCGAGGTGGAGGATGAGACGGCGTCGCTCGGCCACGAGGCAACCGTGAGCAAGGTCGGCGACGATCAGCTCTTCTACCTGATGAGCCGTGGGCTGTCGGAGGCCGAGGCAACCGCCATGATCGTGAACGGCTTCATCGAGCCCATCACGCGCGAGCTGCCGATGGAGTACGCGGTGGAGTTGAACCGGCTCATCGAGCTCCAGATGGAGGGCTCGGTCGGCTAGGCATGGCGAGCACCGCGGGCACCACGTTCGATGAGGAGGCGCTGGCGGGGCTGCCGGGCGCACCCGGCTACGTCGAGGAGCTGCGCCGTAAGGCGTTCGACCACTTCCAGGCCATGCCGATCCCCTCGCAGGAGACCGAGGAGTGGCGCTACACCGACCTGTCGGACCTGGATCTGTCGTTCACGCCCCATGCGCCGGGCCACGGGCGCGACGTGCCGACGGTCGAGGGCGAGCGCGCCGGCGTCCAGCTCCAGCACAACTCCAGCGTGGCCATGACCACCTCCAACCAGGACCTGGACGCCGACGGCGTGATCTTCTGCGATCTGGACGAAGCGGTCGGCAAGTACGAAGACCTCGTGGCGCCGCATCTGCATCGCCTGGTCCCCACCGATCGCACGAAGTTCACGGCTCTTCACGGCGCCTTCCGCACCGGAGGAACCTTCCTGTACGTGCCGCCCGGCGTCACGGTCGCGCTACCCCTGCAGACCCTCACCTACCTCGACGAGGAGAACGGCGCCGTCTTCCCGCACACGCTGCTCGTCGCCGGTGACGACTCCGATGTCACCTTCATCGACCGCTACGCCGGGCCGGACCTGGGCCGGGCCCTGTCGGTCGCCGTGGCCGAGATCGTGGTCGGCCGTGCCGCGAGGGTCCGGTACACCTCGATCCAGGAGTGGGGGAACGGCGTCACCCATCTCGGGGTGCAGCGGGCGGAGCTGCGGCGCGATGCCGATCTCCGCTCCCTCGCCATCGGGTTCGGTGCGTCGCTGGCCCGCGCGGAGGCCGAGGCGCTCCTGGCGGAGCCCGGGGCGTTCAGCGAGATGCTGGGGATCTATTTCGGCGACGGCGATCAGCACTTCGACCACCGCTCCGAACAGGATCACGCGGCCGCCAACTGCACGAGCGACCTGTTGTACAAGGGTGCGCTGCGCGACCACAGCCGCGGGGTGTACTCGGGATGGGTTCACGTTCGTCCCGGCGCGCAGAAGACGAGCGCGTTCCAGACCAACCGGAACATCATCCTGAGCGAGTCCGCGTTCGCTCGGACGATCCCAAATCTGGAGATCGAGGCGGACGACGTCCGCTGCGGCCACGCGGCCAGCGTGGGTCCCGTGGAGGAGGAACAGCTCTTCTACCTGATGAGCCGGGGCATCCCGCGCGCGGAGGCGGAGCGGCTGATCGTGTTCGGCTTCTTCAACGAGGTGCTGGAGCGGATCACGCTGGACGAGGTGCGCCAGAGCGCGGCGACGGCGATCGAGGCCGAGCTGGATCGGGGGGCGGCCTGATGCCGCAGCTCCGCATCCCCGCCACCGACGTCGCCGAGGGCGAGGTCCGACGCTACGGCGTGAACGGTTCCCAGGTTGCGGTGGTGAACCTGGGGGAGAAGGGCTTCCGGGCGGTGGACGCCGTCTGCTCGCACGCGCATTACTTCTTGGACGAGGGCGAGGTGGACGTGGAGGAGAGCTCGATCGAGTGCTGGAAACACGGCTCCACCTTCGACCTGGACACGGGCCGTCCGCGGACACTGCCAGCGACCCAGCCCGTTGCGACCTACGCCGTCACCCAGGACGGCGACGACATCCTGATCGAGGTGAACCGACATGACGGAGAGCAACCAGAACCATCCCGCCACGCTTGAGGTCCGCGGCCTGAAAGCCTCGGTGGAGGGAAAGGAGATCCTCAAAGGGATCGATCTCGTCGTCCATCAGGGCGAGACCCACGCCATCATGGGCCCGAACGGCTCGGGCAAGTCCACGCTCGCGAACGTCGTCATGGGCCGGCCGGGGTACGTGCTGACCGGCGGGAAGGTGATCTTCAAGGGCGAGGACATCACCGGTCTGACCGCCGACGAACGAGCCAAGCGCGGCCTGTTCCTGGCGATGCAGTACCCGGTCGAGGTCCCGGGCGTGTCGGTCGTGAACTTCCTGCGCACGGCCTACACCGCCGTCAAGGGCGGGCAGACGAGCGCCCTGGCCTTCCGCAAGCACATGAAGGAGAAGATGGAGATCCTGGGTGTGGAGGACGCCATGGTGGCGCGCTACGTCAACCAGGGCTTCTCGGGGGGCGAGAAGAAGCGAAACGAGATCCTGCAGCTGGCGGTCCTCGAGCCCCAGATCGCGATCCTCGACGAGACGGACTCGGGCCTGGACATCGACTCCCTGAGGACCGTGGCCACCGGTGTGGCTCAGCTGGTCGGCCCCGAACTGGGCGTCCTGCTGATCACCCACTACCAGCGGATCCTGAACTACATCACGCCCGATTTCGTTCACGTCATGATCGACGGTCGTATCGTGAAGGAGGGCGGCAAGGAGCTGGCGCAGGAGCTCGAAGCCAAGGGCTACGAGGGGATCCGCGCCGAGCTGGGACTCGCCGAGACCGTCGGCGCGAAGTAAGGGAGGAGGCGCGGTGGACGTCGCGAAGGTCAGGGCGGACTTCCCGATCCTCGATCGGGAGATCAACGGCCATCCGCTGGTGTACCTGGACAGCGCGGCCACCTCGCAGCGGCCGAACCAGGTGATCGATGCGGAGGCGGACTTCTACCGTCACCACAACGCCAACGCCCATCGCGGCCTCTACCAGCTGGGCGAGGAGGCCACGGAGCTGTTCGAGGGCGCGCGCGCGAAGCTTGCCAGCTTCGTGGGTGCGCCGGCGGCGGAGACGATCGTGTTCACCCGCGGCACCACCGAGTCGATGAACCTGATCGCGCACGGCTGGGCGCGCAGATTCCTGGGCGAGGGCGACGAGATCCTCATCACCGAGATGGAGCACCACTCCAACATCGTGCCGTGGCAGATGGCCGTGGCGGCCACGGGCGCCACGCTTCGCTACATCCCGCTCACCGACGACGGCATGCTGGACCTGTCGGATCTGAGCTCGCTGCTCACCGAGCGCACGAAACTCCTGTCGGTCACCGGCATGTCCAACGCCCTGGGGACGATCACGCCGCTGCAACAGCTCGTCGAGGCCGGGCACGCCGTCGGCGCCCTCGTGGCGGTGGACGGCGCGCAACTGGTCCCGCACCACCGCGTGAACGTGTCGGAGCTCGACTGCGACTTCCTGGCGATCAGCGGCCACAAGATGCTCGGACCCACGGCGTCCGGCGGCCTCTACGCGAAGGCCGAGCACCTGGAGGCCATGGATCCCATGTTCGGGGGCGGGGAGATGATCCGCGAGGTCTTCCACGACCACGCCACCTGGAACGACGTCCCATACAAGTTCGAGGCCGGCACGATGCAGATCGGCCAGCAGGTTGGCCTGGGAGCAGCGATCGACTACCTCGAGGCGCTTGGGATGGACCAGGTCCGGGCCCACGAGGAGGAGATCACGCGCTACGCCCTGGACCGTCTGATCGATTGTGGCGCAACGGTCTACGGACCCAAGGACGCCGCCGAGCGCGGAGGCGCGGTGAGCTTCTGGTACAAGGAGGTCCACCCGCACGACCTGGCCACGATCCTGAACGAGCGGGGTGTGGCGATCCGCGCCGGGCACCACTGCGCGCAGCTGGTGATGCGTCGCCTGGGTGTGCCCGCCACCGCGCGCGCGTCGTTCTACGTGTACAGCACGAAGGAAGAGGTCGACGCATTGATCGACGCGCTGGCCGCCGCTGGAGACATCTTCACGCTCTAGACCTCGGAGGGATCGTGGCGCTCGACGACATCTACAAGGAAGTGATCCTGGACCACTACAAGAGCCCCCGGAACAAGCGCGAGCTCCCCGGCGCCGAGCTGCAACGTTCGGCCAACAACCCGCTATGTGGCGACGAGATCACCGTCTTCGCGCACGTGGACGGCGACACGGTGGCCGCGGTGACGTTCCAGGGAGCCGGTTGTTCGATCAGCCAGTCGAGCGCATCCATGATGACCGAGGCCGTCTCCGGCGTGAGCGTCGACGACGCCAGGCGGCTGGCGGGGGAGTTCCGAGGCATGATGGCGGGAGAGGTCGAGCCCGACGAGCAGGAGTTCGGCGACCTTGTGGCGCTCAAGGGTGTCGTGAAGTACCCGATCCGCATCAAGTGCGCGGTGCTCGCGTGGGACGTGCTGCAGGATGCCCTGGAGAGTGCCGGCGGCGCAGCGGGCGGCACGCAACCGCACAGCGTCTGATCGATCCGCGCACCCGCTAGTCTGCCGCCCATGCGGCTAAGGCCCTCATTCGACTGGTTGCTGATCCTCGTCCCGGTCTCGCTGGCGCTGAAGCTGTCCGGGGGTCCCGATCTGGCGATCTTCGTCACGAGTGCGGTGGCCATCCTGCCGCTCGCGGGGATGATCGGACGGTCGACGGAGCAGCTGGCGCTGCACACCGGCTCCCGGGTGGGCGGCCTCATCAACGCGACCTTCGGCAACGTCACGGAGCTGATCATCGCCGTCTTCCTGATCCTCGACGACAAGATCGAGATCGTGAAGGCATCCCTGACCGGCTCGATCCTCGGGAACCTCCTGCTGGTCCTCGGGCTGTCGTTCCTGATCGGCGGTCTGCGGCACAAGGAACAGCACTACAACGCGCACGCCGCGTCGGTGCACTCGACGTCGTTGGTGCTGGCGGTGACGGGGTTGTTGATGCCGGCGCTGTTCGCGCTGGGCGCGCACGGCGAGACGGTCGTGCAGCGAGAGGTCGTCAGCGGCACAGTGGCCGCGGTCCTGATCTGCCTGTACCTGGCAGCGTTGGCGTTCACGTTGGTCACGCACGAGCATCTGTTCCGCACGCCCGAGGAGGGAGAGACGCCGGCGTGGTCGCGCCGCCGGGCGATCCTCCTGCTGGTGCTGGCAACAGGATTCGTTGCACTGGAATCGGAGTTCCTGGTGAGCTCCCTGGAACCGGCGCTGGCCGATGTGGGTCTGTCGGAGTTCTTCGTTGGGCTGATCTTGATCCCGATCATCGGGAACGCCGCGGAACACTCCTCGGCGGTGCTCTTCGCCCTGCGGAACAAGGTCGATGTGACCCTGGAGATCGCGATCGGCTCGTCGACGCAGATCGCGCTGTTCGTCGCGCCCGCGTTGGTGTTCATCTCGCTCGCGGTCGGACATCCGATGGACTTCGTGTTCAGCACGTTCGAGGTGGCGGCGGTGGCGCTGTCGACCGTGCTGGTCTTCATGATCTCCTCGGACGGCCGCAGCAACTGGCTCGAGGGCGCGCAGCTCATCGGGGCCTACGCGATCATGGCGGTGTCCTTCTTCTTCGTGGAGCACCTGTAGCGGCCGTTGCCCCGGCTCGCTTGCGGGCGTCCGCTCGCCGCCTACCATGTTCGGATGCGGATCGTCTTCAGTGAGGACGGACGGGACTTCCAGCGGCCCGGGTGGCCTGGGCTCGTGGACGCGGACCCGGCCGGCACGTTCTTCCACACCCCCGCGTACCTGAAGCTCTACTGGGAGGAGTTCGGGGAGACGCCCCAGCATCTGCTGCTCGCCTTCGCGGAGGAGGACGACGGCAGGCCGGTGGGCGCCGTGGCGTTCGAGCGGATCGGGTCGACGCTGCGGTTCCTGGGGGGCACCGAGGTCACCGACTACATGGGCCCCGTGGGCATGCCGGAGCGTCAGGAGACGGTCGCCAAGGAGCTCTGGGGGGCATTGGTGACGCGCCAGGACTGGAGCGACGCCGATCTGCGAGGGCTGGCTGAGGACAGGGCATGGCTGGGCCTGCTGTCGGAGGGCGCCGCTGGGCAGGGCCTGGCGGTGGAGGTCACCGATGACCAGAACGGAGTGGCGCCGTTCCTGTCACTGCCGTCGACCTGGGACGCCTACCTGGATGCTCTGCCGGCGAAGCTTCGCCACGAGATCAAGCGCAAGGCCAAGAAGCTCGAGGCCGAGACCGGTCCGTTCACGGTCTCCACCGCCACCCAGGAGACCCTGGGCGAGTCCCTGGACCGGTTCGTGGAATTGCATCGCATGAGCGAGGGCCCCAAAGGCGTGTTCATGCAACCCGGCATGGAGATCTTCTTCCGGCGCCTCGCCGAGGCGTTCGGGCCGGGCGGGATCTTCCGGCTCACGT
The DNA here is from genome assembly GCA_030773935.1 of Actinomycetota bacterium. Taxonomy (GTDB): domain Bacteria; phylum Actinomycetota; class UBA4738; order UBA4738; family HRBIN12; genus JALYMB01. Next base: position 11,868 of record JALYMB010000173.1, read on the forward strand.
TCATCGAGGTGCACGGGGAGCGGGCGGCCGGCACGATCGGGTTCGTCTTCAACGGGACGTTCTTCCTCTACAACTCCGCGTTCGACAGGAAGTGGGGGAACCTGGCGCCGGGGATGGTGCTGGTCGGGGAGGACATCCGCCTGGCGATCGAGGACGGCTGCAGCGCCTTCGATCTGCTGAAGGGGGACTACGAGTACAAGTACCGGTTCGGGGCCGTGCCGCGTGCGGTCAGGCGGCTGGTGGTGACCCGCTAGGCCGGCACGATCCGGCTGGTCGCCACCGTGCTTCCGTCGGGCGCGGTGATCGTGAGTCGGTCGAAGGCGTGCAGGTCCTCCGCGGTGACGAGCCAGGTGGAGCCGTTGCCGTTCTCCAGTTGCACGTCGTGCAGCTCGATCGTGCGGCCATCGGCCGATCCCAAGGTCACGCCGACGGCGCCCGTAAGCTCCGGGGCGCGCACCAGCACCACACCCCAGGACTGGTCGACCGAGGAGTCGTACAGCACGGCGCTGCCGTCAATCCTGACGTCGCCGGTCGGATCGAGGGCTCCGACACGGAACTCCTCGCCGCCGAGCGTCGACAGCAGACGATGGTAGCTCGCGGCGTCGGTGCGCGCCGCGATAGCCCATGGGACGGTGGCCACCAGGGCCAGACACGCGGCCACGGCCACGAGCCATGCCCGTGTACGGCCCGGGGCCCGCTCCGGCACGACGACGGGGTCCCTCCGCCACTCCTCGGCCAGCACGCCCAGCACGCGATCGCGCAACTCCGGAGGCGGCGTGCGATCGTGGGCCGCTGCGGCGAACATCGCCAGACCCTCACCGATCGCGGCGAACTCCCGGCGGCATTGAGCGCACCCGCGGAGGTGGCGACGGACGCGCGCGTCGTCGGACGCGTCGAGTGTCCCAAGCGCGTGCTCGGAGAGCCGGTCGCGAACCTCGTCACACGTCACGGTGCTCCTCCATGGCCTCGCGGAGCCGGATCAGGGCCGTGCGGATCCGGGTCTTCGCCGTACCGAGCGGGATGCCCTC
>JALYMB010000174.1 GCA_030773935.1 Actinomycetota bacterium
CGGATGCCCTTGCCCTTGTACGGCTCCGGCTTGCGGATCTTGCGGATGTTGGCGGCCACCTCGCCCACGGCCTGCTTGTCGTTCCCCCGCACGACGATGGAGGTCGGCGTCGGCACCTCGAACTCGATGCCCTCGGGCGCGGTCACCGGTACGGGGTGCGAGAAGCCCGCCTGGATCTCCAGGTCCTTGCCCTTCATGGCCGCGCGGTAGCCCACGCCCACGATGGCCAGGCGCTTCTCGAAGCCCTTCGTCACGCCCTCCACCATGTTGAACACGAGGCTGCGCGTGAGACCGTGCAGGCTTCGGTGGAAACCGTCGTCCTCGGAGCGCTCGATGCGGACGACGTCACCCTCGCGCACGATCGAGATCTCCGCATGCATCGGCTGGGTGAGCGAGCCACGCGGGCCCTTCACCGTCACCAGGTTGCCCTCGGCGACGTCGACCTCGACGCCGCTGGGGATCTCGATGGGTTGCCGTCCGATCCTGCTCATGACTTCCTCTTCCTTGCCCTGCGCTCCGCGCTTCCCGTCCTCACCACACGTACGCCACGACCTCGCCGCCGATGCCTCGGCGCGCGGCCTCCTTGTCCGTCATCACGCCCTGCGACGTGGACACGATCGCGATCCCCAGACCGCCCAGCACGCGCGGCAGCCGGTGGCGGCCCGTGTAGATCCGCCGGCCGGGCTTGGAGACGCGCTTGATACCGCTGATCGTCCGCTGCCGGGTCTTGCCGTACTTCAGCCGGACGCGCAGACCCTTGTCGATCCCCTCGCCCTCCGGCGTGTAGCCGGCGACGTAGCCCTCGGCCACCAGGATCTTCACCAGAGCCTCGTTCATCTTGGAGGCCGGCACCAGCAGGTCGTCCTTGTACGCCGTGTTGGCGTTGCGGATGCGCGTGAGCAGATCCGCCACCGGGTCGGAGAAGTTCGACGAGAACGTGTGCGTGGTCACCATGACGCCTTCGTCACCCCTGGGAGCTCGCCCGCGTGCGCGAGCTGGCGGAAGCAGATCCGGCACAGCAGGAACTTGCGGTACACCGCGCGGGAGCGGCCGCACCGGCCGCACCGCGTGTACTCGCGCACCTGGAACTTCTGCTTCCTCGCCTGTTTGTTCTTCAATGCCGTCTTCGCCATCTACCCGTCTCCTAGCTCGCCGCCGCCACCGACGGAGTGGTCCCCACGAACGGGAACCCCAGCGCGATGAGGAGCGCACGGCCCTCGTCGTCACCGGTGGCGTTGGTCACCACCGTGATATCCATCCCCCGGACCTTCGCCACTTTGTCGTAGTCGACCTCCGGGAAGATCAGTTGCTCGGTCACGCCCATGGTGTAGTTCCCGTGACCGTCGAACGCGTCGGGGCTCAGGCCGCGGAAGTCGCGGATCCGCGGAAGAGCCAGGGCGAGGAGCCGGTCGAGGAACTCCCACATATAGTCGCCGCGGAGCGTGACCTTCGCGCCGATCTCCTGGCCCTCACGCAGCTTGAACCCGGCGATCGACTTGCGGGCCTTCGTCACCACCGGCTTCTGCCCCGTGATGACCGTCAGGTCCGCCAGCGCCGCCTCCAGCATACGACCGTCCTTGATAGCGTCGCCGACCCCCATGTTCAGGACGATCTTCTCGGGACGCGGCACCTGCATGACGTTGCCGTAGCCCAGCTCTCGTTGGAGGCGAGGCACCAGCTCCTCCTGATAGCGCTGCTTCAACCGGGGTCGGTAGTCGTCGGCCATCTAGAGGTCCGCCTCGCACTTGCGACAGATCCGCACCTTCGTGTCGCCCTCGACCCGATGGCCGACGCGAGTGGGCTGCCCACAGCTCCCGCAGAGGAGCTGGACGTTGGAGATGTCGATGAACAGCTCCGTGTCGATGATGCCTCCCTGCTGCAGCTGCTGGCCGCCGGACGAACGCTTACCCGACGTTCGGGTGGCCTTCTTCGCCCGGGCGACCCCGTCGACCATGACGCGGCCCTCGCGCGGCTTCACGTGGATGACGCGGCCGGTCTTGCCACGGTCCTTGCCCGACATCACGATCACGTTGTCGTCCTTCTTGATGTCCACACCCGGCATGTCTACAGCACCTCCGGCGCCAGCGAGATGATCTTCATGAACCTCTTCTCACGCAGCTCGCGCGCGACGGGTCCGAAGATGCGCGTGCCGCGAGGGTTCTTCTGCTCGTTGATGAGAACGACGGCGTTGTCGTCGAAGCGGATGTAGCTGCCGTCGGGCCGGCGACGCTCCTTGGCGGTTCGCACCACCACGGCCCGCACGACCTCGCCCTTCTTCACGCCGCCACCGGGGATCGCGTCCTTGACCGTTCCGACGATCGTGTCGCCGACGCCGGCGTAGCGTCTCCCGGAGCCCCCGAGGACGCGGATGCACAGGACCTCTTTGGCCCCCGTGTTGTCCGCGACCTTGCAGCGCGTCTCCTGTTGGATCACTTCGCCCTTTCCACGATCTCCACCACGCGCCAACGCTTGCTCTTGCTGATGGGGCGCGTCTCCATCACGCGGACGGTGTCGCCCATGTGTGCGTCGTTGGTCTCGTCGTGCGCGGCGAGCTTGGAGGAGCGCTTCACCGTCTTGGCGTACAGAGCGTGCCGCACGTTCCGGTCGATCCGAACGAGGACGGTCTTGTCCATCTTGTCGGCGATCACCACGCCGGTGCGCATCTTCCGGTCGCTGCGCTCGGTCTGCTGCTCGTCGCTCACCGCTGTGCCTCCTCGACCTCGCCGGCCGCCGTCTGGTCCAGTGATCCCTCGATCTCCCGCTCACGAAGGACGGTGGCGATGCGTGCCACCTCGTGACGCACGACCCTCATGCGCGCCGGGTTGTCGAGCTGCCCCGTAGCCAGCTGGAAGCGCAGGTTGAATAGCTCTTCCTTGCCGGCCTCCATGCGGGCGATCAGCTCGTCCGCGGGCAGGTCCCGCAGCTCGGCGGCCTTGCTCGGCATCTACATGCCTCCCGATCGGGCCACGAACTTCGTCTTGATCGGCAACTTGTGCGCCGCTCGCAGCATGGCCGAGCGCGCCAGCTCCTCCGGCACGCCGGCGAGCTCGAACATCACGCGTCCCGGCTTCACGACGGCGACCCAGCCTTCGGGATTCCCCTTGCCCGAGCCCATGCGGGTCTCCGCCGGCTTCTTCGTGAACGGCTTGTCCGGGAAGATGTTGATCCACACCTTCCCGCCGCGCTTGATGTGCCGTGTGATCGCCACACGAGCCGACTCGATCTGCCGGTTCGTGATCCAGGCGGCCTCCATGGCCATCAGCCCGTAATCCCCGAAGTTGATCTCCGTGCCGCCCTTGGCCATGCCGCGGCGCCGTCCCCGGTGCACCTTCCGGTGCTTGACCTTCTTCGGCGCCAGCATCAGCCCTCACTCCCCTCAGCAGAACCCTCGTCCGCAGCGCCCTCGGTGGGAGCGGCAGCCTCGGTCGGAGCAGCCTCGATCGGAGCAGCCTCGGTCGGAGCAGCCTCGGTCGTGTCCGCAGGCGCCGGAGCAACAGCAGCGGAGCCGGCCGAGTCGGCGCGGGGCTCAGCCCCCACCTCGGGCGCAGCCTCCGCCGGACCAGCCGTGGCCCCCGCACCGGCATCGGGGCTGCCTCCCCGCGCAGGCGCGGCCGGCGCAGCACCCGCAGCATCCGGAGCCACCGCCGCACCCGGCGTTGCACCCGGCGCAGCAACAGCCGCAGCCGCAGCCGGAGCCGGGCTTCGCGCCGCCCGATCTCGCCCGGTGCCGCCGACCCGCGCACGAGCGAGCGCCCGCTCGGTCTCCTGCTCCCGGTGCGGGATCTCGTCGCCGTGATAGACCCAGACCTTGACCCCGATGATGCCGGCGGTGGTCTTGGCCTCGGCCGTGCCGAAGTCCACCTTCGCCCGGAGGGTGTGCAGCGGCACCCGGCCCTCGCGGTACCACTCGCTCCGGGACATCTCACCGCCGCCCAGGCGTCCACCGCACTTGACCTTCACGCCCAGCGCGCCCGAGCGCATGGCCGTCTGCACGGCACGTCGCATGGCGCGGCGGAACGCCACCCGGCCCGCGAGCTGCTCGGCGACGCCCTGCGCCAGCAGCGCGGCGTCGGTCTCCGGACGCGACTCGGAGGCCGCCTGGTTCATGTCCTCGACCTTGACGTCCACGCGCTTCTTGGTGAAGCGCTCGATGTCCTTGCGGATCCGGTCGACCTCCGCGCCCTTTCGCCCGATCACGATGCCGGGACGGGCCGTGCGGATGAACACCCAGATCTGGTCGCCCTTGCGTTCGACGTCGATGCTGGAGATGCCCGCACGCGACAGGCGCTTGCGGATGTGCTTGCGGATCCAGATGTCCTCGTGGAGCTGCTCGCTGTAGTCGCGATCGGCGTACCAGTTTGACTTCCAGGGGTAGATGACCCCCAGGCGGAACCCGTACGGGTTGACCTTGTGACCCACTACAGATCCTCTCCCATCGACTTCACGACGAGCGTCGCGTGCGATGTGCGCTTGCGCACCCTCGCCGCGCGCCCGTAGGCACGGGGGCGGTACCGCTTGAGCGTCGGACCTTCGTCCACCCACGCCCGGTCGACCACCAGGTTCTCGGGGATGACCCCGTGCGCGTGTTCGGCGTTCGCCACAGCCGAGTTCAGCAGCTTCTCCACGTCCTTGGACGCGCCCAGGGGAGAGAAGCGCAGGATGCGCCTGGCCTCGGCCACGTGCTGGCCGCGGATCAGGTCGATCACGCGCCGCATCTTGCGGGGCGTGGTCCTGATGAACTTGACGGTTGCCTTCGCTTCCATCTGCCTACCTCACCGACGATCCACGCTCGCTGCGCGCGTGGGAACGGAACGTGCGCGTGGGCGCGAACTCGCCCAGCTTGTGACCGACCATGGACTCCGAGATGAAGATCGGGACGTGCTTGCGTCCGTCGTGCACCGCGATCGTGTGACCCAGCATCTCGGGCACGATCGTCGAGCGGCGGGACCAGGTCTTCACGACCCTCTTCTCGCTCTTCTTGTTCATCTCGACGACCTTGATCATCAGGTGGTCGTCGACGAACGCACCCTTCTTGATGGACCTCGGCATGGCTAGCCCCGACCCTTTCCACGACGACGGAGGATGTTCGCGTTCGACGCCTTCTTCTTCTTGCGGGTGCGGCCTTCCTTCTTGCCCCACGGCGAGGTGGGATGACGGCCGCCCGAGGACTTGCCCTCGCCCCCGCCCAGCGGGTGATCGACGGGGTTCATCGCCACGCCGCGTACCGACGGCCTCTTGTTCTTCCAGCGGGCGCGCCCGGCCTTGCCCAGCGAGATCAGCTCGTGCTCGGCGTTGCCCACGACCCCGACGGTGCCCTTGCAGGTCGCGGGCAGCAGGCGCGTCTCGCCCGAGGGCAGCCGGACCGTGGCCTTCGCGCCCTCCTTCGCCATCAGCTGAACGCTGGTGCCGGCGGAGCGGGCCATCTTGGCGCCGGCGCCGGGCTTCAGCTCGATCGCGTGCAGGACCGTGCCGACGGGGATGTTCCGCAGCGGCAGCGCGTTGCCGGGACGGATCTCGGCGTCGGGGCCCGACATCAGCCTGTCCCCCACCTCCACGCCCTGCGGCGCCAGGATGTAGCGCTTCTCGCCGTCGGCGTAGTGCAGCAGCGCGATCCTGGCGCTCCTGTTCGGGTCATACTCGATGTGCGCGACCTTGGCCGGGACGCCGTCCTTGTTGCGACGGAAGTCGATGATCCGGTAGCGCTGCTTGTTGCCGCCGCCCTGGTGGCGCGTCGTGATCCGACCGTGCACGTTGTGCCCCGCTTTGTTCCGGCCCTTGGCGACGAGCGACTTCTCCGGCTTCGCGCGCGTGATCTCCTCGAAGCCGGACACGCTGCCGCCGCGGCGGCCCGGCGTCGTCGGCTTGTACTTACGAACGGTCATGGCTACTTCCCGGTCTCGAAGATCTCGATGGCGTCGCCCTCGGCGAGGGTGACGATCGCGCGCTTCTGGTCGGCCTGCCTGCCGACCGTCATGCGGCGTCGCTTGGTCTTGCCCTTGCGGTTCAGCGTGTTCACGGAGGTCACGCGGACGTCCCAGATCTTCTGGACGGCCTCCTTGATCTCGGTCTTGTTCGAACGCTTGTCCACGAGGAACGTGTAGGTGTTCTGCTCGATCCCGGAATAGGACTTCTCCGAGACGACGGGGCGGATGATCACGTCGCGCGGGCTCTTCATGCGGCCGCCTCCTTCGCGTCCAGCACGTCGAGGGCGGCGGCGGTGAACAGCACGCGGTCGGCGGCGATCACCTCGTACACACCCAGGCTCGGCGCGTAGGCGATCCGCACGCTCGGGATGTTGCTGAACGACCGCTCCACCGTGTCGTGCGGCTCCGCCAGGACGAGCAGCACCCGGCCGCTCAGCTCCAGCGCGGCCAGGACCTTGACGGCATCGGCGGTCTTCGGCCCGTCGAACGACAACTCGTCGATCACCGCGAGTTTGCCGCTCTGCAGGGCATCGGTCAGCGCCGAACGGATCGCACCCCTCTTCATCTTCTTGTTCACGCGCATCTCGTGCCCGTGCGGCTGCGGCCCGTGGGCGATGCCACCGCCGACCCATTGCGGCGAGCGGATCGAGCCCTGGCGGGCTCGGCCCGTGCCCTTCTGGCGCCACGGCTTCTTGCCGCCGCCGCGGACGTCGCCACGCGTCTTGGTGCTGTGCGTGCCCGCGCGCAGGCCGGCGAGGCCGGCCACGACCACCTGATGCATCAACGGCACGCTCACCGTGGCCTCGAAGAGCCCGGCCGGAAGATCGCGGGAGCCGGACTTCTTGCCCTGTGCGTCGAGGACGTCGATCGTCGCCACTACGCCCCCTTCCCGACCGGGGCCTTGACGGCGGCGCGCACCATCACGAGACCGCCGCTGGGACCGGGGACGGCCCCCTTGATCAGCAGGATGTTCCGCTCGGGGTCGACGCCGACGATCTCCAGGTTCAGCATCGTGG
>JALYMB010000175.1 GCA_030773935.1 Actinomycetota bacterium
GGTCGATCGGCTGGCCGCGCTGGGCGGGGAGCTCCGCGTGGTGTCGGAGCCCGGCTCGGGGACGACCGTCATCGGCACGCTCCCGGTCGAAACGCTGGAAAGCGGGGGCATCTCGCTTCGCTGAGGATGTCGCCGGGAGCTGCCTGAGATCGCGATGAGATGCTCCTTGCCCCACTGACGGTCAAAGGCTCTGGAGATACGCTGCCTCGATGGCCGACTGGTCGACGGCTGCATCGCTCGCGACCGCGGTGGGGACGCTCGTGCTCGCGCTCGCGACGTTCGTTGCGGTGCGTGCCGCCAACCGCGCCGCCCGTGTCGCGGAGTACTCCATGCTGATCGGCATCCGGCCACTCCTCATGCCCTCGCGACTCGAGGAGCCCGTCCAGAAGATCATGTGGGGGGACGAGCACTGGGCGAGGCTGTCCGGCGGCAGTGCGGTCGTGGAAGAGAAGGACGGCAACATCTACCTGGCGATGTCGCTGCGCAACTCAGGATCAGGCATCGCCGTGATCCACGGATGGCATCTTTGGCTGGAGGACCTCCGCGACCCTCATCCTCATGCCGAACCCGACGAGTTCCGGCAGCAGGTCCGGGATCTCTACGTCGCCGGCAACGACATCGGTTTCTGGCAGGGAGCGCTCCGCGATCGTGACGATCCTGAGTACCAGGCCGTGCTCGAGACGGTGCGGTCATCCCGCCGCTTCGGGATGGAGTTGCTGTACTCCGACCATGAGGGTGGGCAGCACGCGGTCGGTCGGTTCGCGCTCGCCCCGACCGGCGACTCCCGGTGGCTATGTTCGGTGGTGAGGCACTGGAACCTGGACCGGCCCGATCCCCGCGATTCCCGGGACTCCCGGTAAGCGATCGCTCACGCCCGGCTCGGGCCAGCCCCGGGAACTTCACACGACCGTTACCTCGCAGGCGCGTGACGCGCGGGTCGGGCTCGTACGCTCGATGCATGACCGCTTCCATCGGCATCCCACAGCGTGACGGCGCCTCCGACGGCACGATCCTGGCACTGGTGGCGCACGACGAGAAGAAGGACGATCTCATTCGCCTCGCCGAGCGCTACCGGTCCACGCTGGCCAACCTGCGGCTGATCGCCACCGGTCAGACCGGGAAGCGACTGGTCGACGAGCTCGGTCTTCACGTGGAGCGCGTCCGCAGCGGGCCCGAGGGTGGCGACATCCAGATCGGCTCGCGGATCGTGGCCGGCGACGTGGAAGCAGTGGTGTTCCTGCGCGACCCGCTCACGGCTCACCCGCACGAGCCAGACATCCAAGCCCTCCTCAAGGTGTGCGATGTGCACGGCGTACCCGTGGCCACGAACCTCGCCTCGGCCGAGATCCTGCTTCGCTCCTTCTCGCAAGCCATGTGGTGGGGTCGTGGCGCAGCTGTCGCCGTGCAGGCTCGAGAGAACTAGAGAAAGTCTGACAAGACCGACGGATTCGTGTTGACCGCGCTCGGGCGCGAGGGTACGTTCGCAGAGCCCTGATCGGAGGGAACCGAGGGCGGGGGTCAGACAAGGGACGCTAGTCGATCCCCCGAGGTCCCGGAGCGGTCGCAAGGTCGCTTCGTTCGGAATTCTCCGGTCAGGGCCTTTCCACGGGCTGGTGCGACAGATCTCGGCCTCCATCGGCCGGAGCGTCGTCTCCGGCTCTTCCTTTCGACGAAGCTCAAACGGGTGTTCCTCCGCGCGAAGCAGCACGCCGAGGTGTTCTCCGGAGGAGGGACCTGTGCCGGTCTGGATCTGCGCAGCTTGTGGAAACCACTATCCGGATGCGGAGTCGGCGCCGGACGCCTGCGTGATCTGCGAGGACGAACGACAGTGGGTGCCGCCTGCGGGTCAACGGTGGACCACGCTGGCCGACCTGAGCGCTGCCGGGCATCGCGGCGACGTCCGAGAGGTGGAGCCTGGCCTGATCGGGATCGGCGTGGACCCCCCGGTGGCCATCGGCCAACGGGCGCTGCTGGTGACCACCACCGAGGGCAACCTCCTTTGGGACCCACCCGGCTTCATCGACGAGCAGATGATCCAGGCGGTCAGGGACGCCGGAGAGCTCCGTGGCATCGCCGCAAGTCATCCGCACTTCTACGGGGCCATCACCGAGTGGAGCCACGCCTTCGGTGCCGAGATCCTGCTCCCTGAGACCGACGCTCACTGGCTCACCCGGCCGAGCGGCGCGGTGCGGATCTGGGCCGGGTCGCTCTCGGTCCTGCCCGGCGTCACCCTGGTCCAGTGCGGCGGGCACTTCGCCGGCAGCGCCGTGGTGCACTGGTCCGAAGGAGCCGATGGCGCCGGCGCGCTCCTGAGCGGCGACACGATCTTCGTGACGCCCGGCGAGGACCGGGTGACGTTCGTGCGGAGTGCGCCGAACCGGCTGCCGCTGCCCGAGCAGGCCGTTCGGGCCGTGATCGACGCGGTGCGGCCCTATCCGTTCGACCGGATCTACTGTGGGTGGTGGGAGCCAGTGCTGCGCCGGAACGCCAGACGGGTGTTGGAGGACTCCGCCGAGCGGTACATCCAGTGGCTGCGCGGCGAGGTGCCGCTGGACTGATCCTCACGCCCCCGGAGAAGTGCCTGGTGTTGAGCGGTCGCGCGCTCGCAGGTGCCGAGTGAACCATCCGACCGCCAGTCGGGCCACCTCCTCCAGGGTGCCCGGCTCTTCGAACAGATGCGTCGCGCCGGGCACGATCTCGAGCTCGCGCTCGCAGCTCATCAGACGGGCAGCCTGGCGGTTCAGCTCGATCACGACCTCGTCCCGGCGGCCAACGATCAAGAGGGTTGGTGCCTGCACCCGGGGGAGCGCGTCGGCTGCCAGGTCCGGCCGCCCGCCCCGAGACACGATCGCCCGCACGGGGTCGGGA
>JALYMB010000176.1 GCA_030773935.1 Actinomycetota bacterium
CATGTGCTCTGGGCAATCCGGGAGGTCCGGGTACCCTGGTGCCCCATGGCCAAGCCCCTCCAACCTCGCCCAGGCCGGCAGCGCCGAGGGGCGGCTCCGACGACACCCAGTCTTCCGAAGGCGGTGCTCGAGGAGATCCGGCGGACCACCAAGCCCACGGCGGCCGACGATGCGATCGCTCGTCTCGACCGCGCGACGGACCTGTTGGAGCGGGGCGATGCGAGCGGAGCCGTGCGGGAGGCGACCAAGGCCAAGGCGATGGCGCCTCGGTCGGGCGCCGTCCGGGAGGTGCTCGGACTGGCGCTGTACGGGGACGAACGGTGGCAGGAGGCCCTCGCCGAGATGAAGGCGTACCGACGGCTGTCGGGTCGCGCGGATCAGAACCACATCATCGCCGACTGTCTGCGGGCGGTCGGCAGGTCGTCGGAGGTCGTGCCGGTGGCCGAGGAGGCGCTCCGGGCGAGGATCCCGAACGAGGTCAAGGCGGAGGTGGTGATCGTCGCGGCCTCGGCGCTTGCCGATCAGCGTCGGTTCCCGGAGGCCCTGGCCTTCCTGCGGCGCGCCCAGACCCGCGACGACGTCGCGGAGGGCTACACCCTCCGGCTGTGGTACGTGGCCGGCGACATCCTGCAACGAGCAGGCCGCAGGCAGGACGCCGAGCGCGAGTTCCGGAAGGTGTTCCGCCACGATCCCGCCGCCTTCGACGTGGCGGAGCGCCTCGCTCAGCTGGGCTGAGCCGCCTGATCCTCCTGATCCGCGGCCTCCCGTTCGCGGCGCTTGCGCCAGTACCGTTCCAAGCCTGCCGCGTTCATCCGGATGCTGCCGAGGGCGTCGTAGCGGGCGAGGTCGATCGGCACTCCCGCGTCGGCCAGGTGCTCGGCGGACGCCTGCTCGCGAAGGGCGGCGGCGATCCGATCGACGTCCGTGCCGTCGGCCGAGAGCAGACGCACCGTCTCCGACCACGCCCGGATGCGGGCCGCGGCGCGGTCACAGCCCTCTGACGCGTCGGCGATCGGTCCGAAATGCGAGGTCAACAGCGAGCCGGCGCGCGCGCGGATCCGTTCGATGCTGGCGAGCGCCGCCTCGACGTCCACCTCGGGAGGCGGCAGGGCCGGCCGATAGACGTCGACCCAGGGGAGATGGGAACCGATCGCCTCGCCGGTGAAGACGGCCCCGGTCGCGCTGTCGGCGAAGGCCACGTGGTGGGATGCGTGGCCGGGCGTGTACAGCACGTCCAGGCTCCGGTCGCCCAGGTCGATCGCGTCCTCTTCGCCGAGGCTACGGATCCGTCCCGGGTCCACGGGCAGGGTGGTGCCGAACAACGCCCGCATCCGATCCTCACCGTAGGTCCGCGCGGTGCTCGCCTCGAGTCGCCGCGGGTCCGCAAGATGGATGGCCCCGCGTTCGTGCACCCAGACGTCGGCGCGAGGGAAGCGTCGCAGGAGCGAACCCGCCCCACCTGCGTGATCGAGGTGGATGTGGGTGACCACCACGTGTGCAAGGTCCTGCGCCCCCAGGCCTCGCCGGGTGAGGGCCGCGACGATCCCGTCGGTGTCCGCCGCAGGGCCGGCCTCCAGCAGGGTCGGCTCATCCCCGGGCAACAGGTACACGGCGTTGAGTTCCCGCTGCCCGGCCATGCCGGTATCGAGGAGCTCGATCCCCGCGGCGACCGATGCGAAGTCCGCCTCCATCGCCGGCAAGTCTGGCACAGGTCGTGTCGGACCCGGATGCTAGCGTCACGTCGTGCGGTGCTCTCCCTCGTGCGGGACCTCCCCAGGGAAGGAGTTGCGCCATGGTCACGGTGAACGTCGTGGTACTGGCAGGCACCATCGCGGCCGAGCCGGTCGAGCGACAGCTGCCCTCGGGCGACGAGGTCACGGAGCTCCGGCTCTCGGTGCCGGAGGCCGGTAAGCGGCTGCTGCCGCTGCCCGTGACCGTCTGGCACAAGGCGGTCGGAAAGCGGGCCCTGAAGGAGCTCGCCAAGGGCGACGAGGTCCTCGTGCACGGAACCCTTGCTCGCCGCTTCTACCGCAGCGGTGCGGGCGCTCGCAGCCTCACGGAGGTGATCGCCAGCGGCATCAAGAAGCTCGAACCGATCCCGGAACCCTGAGGGATCAGGCGGGTTGCCGCTCCCCGGCCTCGATCGCGAGGTCCAACCCGTTGCCCCTCGGCGCCAGGGGACAGGCCCAGCGCGGATCGTAGGCGCACGACGGGTTGTAGGCGAAGTTGAAGTCCAGGACGAGGCCGCCAGCCTCCATACCCAGATCCGCGCCCTTCACCGTGTCGAGCAGGTAGCGACCGGCTCCGTACGACGTCGAACCGGCCGTCGTATCCCTGAACGGCACGAACAGGCCGCCGCCGTAGCCGTCGAGCCAGAACAGGTCCAACGAGCAGCGGGTGCCGTGGAGCTCGAAGGCGGCGGCGGCGAAACGGGTCCCCCCGAAGCTCCCGTGCGAACCTCCGATCTCCACCGTCTCCTGGAACGCGTCGGTCACGACCGCCGTGATCCGGGCTGCGGGGTCGTACGCGAAGAAGGGTGTGGTCACGTAGCCGGCCCGCCGGTCGGGCGGGACCGGCGAGGCATCGTGCGTGCGGAAC
>JALYMB010000177.1 GCA_030773935.1 Actinomycetota bacterium
ATCTTGTCCACGACCCCATCCCCCCGGGTCCCGTCGAACGCGCGCCACGCGAACGCGCCGGCCGCGACGAACACCACGAGGGCCACGACCCCGGCCGTCAGCCGCTGCCGACCCGGGGGCGGACCGCCGGAGTCAAGTCTGGAAGGGCCGGCCGCCGATCGAGCTCTGATCCGCTCCACGGGGGCCGGCAGCTCGCGCAGCGACCGCAGCTCGCGCTCCCAGCGCTGACTCATCAACCGTCTGCCTCGTCGTCGCCGAGCAGCTCGCGCAACCGCCGCCGGCCCTGCGTGAGGTGCACCCGAACGGTCGGCCTCGCCACACCCATCCGTGTCGCCACCTCGGCGACCGAGAGATCGTTCACGTAGAAGAGCACCATCGCGGCCCGCTGACGAGGTGGCAGGCGCCGCATCGCGTCGAAGAGCTCGCCGGGTTCCGACGGAGGTGGCACGACCTGGGACCGTCCGTGGCGCGGGCGACGCTCACGCCGGAGCTCGTCGGTCGCCACGTTGAACGCCACGCGGTAGAGCCATGCAACAGGGTCTCGGAGCTCGGCCCATCGCGCAGCCGCGCGTGCGAAGGCCTCGGCCACGGACTCCTCGGCCACGTCCGCCCGGCCACCCGTGTATGCCAGGATCGTGCGGTACAGGGCGGCGGCGTTCCCGTCGAACACGGCGCCTAGGTCCGGCACGCCACCGTCCAAGCCTGGTCCGGATTCGGTCCGCCCTCTGCTCCCGGTCAGCTCAGCCTCCACGGTTGCGATACCCATCTCGACGATAGACGGGCAGGCTGATCGGAAGGCTTACGGGTAGATCGGCGGCGGCGACTCAGGCACGGGTCGGCTCAGAGCTCCGCGAACCAGGCCGCCACCTCCGCCACCCATCGATCCGGCGCCTCTATCTGCGGCACGTGGCCGAGATCGGGGAAGATCCGGCCTCGCCAGGTGGGATGGTTGCGGAGCGCAGCCTCAGCGAACGCCACCGGCACCAACCGGTCTCGCCGGCCGTGCAGCACCAGGACCGGGCATCGGACCGCGTCCAGGGCACGCGCGGCGATCGTGGGGCGCCGTCCCAGCCGCAGCATGGACCGTGTCGCCTCCAGGAACGCCGGCCCGGCATCGGGATCGCGGGTCCGGGCTTTCACCTGCGCCGCCATCAGGCGCGTCATCTCCTCCGGCACCGATCGCGCGTCGGCCGTGATCATCGCCAGGCTCGCCCGGACCGCGAGATCGGGATCGACCGGTCCGAACCGCCGGCGGACGAGCCATTCGCCCGCCATCGGGCTCCGGTAGGCGACGAACGTGGCCATCACCACCGGATGGGGCCATCCGCCGCGCGCCCAGGGGAAAACAGAGTTCGTGAGCACCAGCCCGTCCACGGCCTCGGGGTCGACCGCCGACGTCAGCGCCGCGAGCGCGCCGCCCATCGAATTGCCCGCGAGCACCACGCGTCCGGACCCCAGCGCACCGACGAACGCCGACACGAGCCGCCGCTGATCCATCAGACCCGACCCGCGGCCCGCGCGCGGGGTCTCGCCGAAGCCGAGGAGGTCGGGTATCAGCACCCGCCCGAGCCGAGCGAGCCCGGGGGCAACCAGCACCCAGTTGAGGCTCGATCCACCCAGACCGTGCAGCAGCACGAACGTTGCATCGTCCGGTCCCTCCCACGAGCGGTACCGCACGGGACCGTCCAGGTCCACGGTCGACAGCTCGGGCAGGTCCAATCCCATATCCCTGAGGCTACCCGTCCTACCTGCGATGATTGCCCCCCGTATGGACAGCACCGACGACCTCCGGCTGCTCCTGGCCTCCCGTCATCCGCTGATCGTTGCGGCTATGGAGGACGAGTCCCGATTCATGGCCTTCGTGCGCCGTGCCGCCCAGCTCTGCGCCTTCCCCGTCTGGACGTGGTCGGTGACGCAGGGTCTGCGCCGCGACGGCATGACGATGCAGATGGGGACCCAGGACCCCAAGCAGGCGTTGGCCTTCATCGCGGCCGTCACCGACGCCGGGGTCTTCGTCCTGAACGACATCCGCCCCGCGCTCGCCGACCCGTCCGTCGTCCGCAGGATCAAGGAGATCGCTCTGGCCGCGCAGCCCGGTCAGTCGATCGTGATCACCGGTCCCACCGCGGAGGTGCCGCTCGAGCTGGAGGGGATCGCGCTGCCGTGGACCCTGGAGCCGCCGACGAGGGACGAGGTTGGCGCGCTCGTGCGCCGCGTGGTCGCCGATCTCACCTCCCGCTCGTTCGCGGTCGCGATCGGGGAGCCCGAGGTGGCGGGACTGGTCGAGGCCGTCCGGGGCCTGTCCCTCCCGGAGGCCGAACGGTTGATCCTGCGCGCCGCCCTGGCCGACGGCAAGCTCGATGTGAGCGACGTCGCCGCGGTCCGAAACGCGAAGGCGGAGCTCCTGGAGTCCGACGGCGTGCTGGAGCTCGTCTCGACGGACGTCGGCAACCTCGACGAGGTCGGCGGGATGGACAACCTGAAGAAGTGGCTCGCGATCCGCGGCCGCGGCTTCGAGCAGGGTGCGAAGGAGTTCGGGCTGGAGCCCCCGCGCGGCGTGCTGCTGACCGGTGTGCCGGGCTGCGGGAAATCGCTGGTGGCCAAGACCCTCGCCCGTACGTGGGGGATGCCCCTCGTCCTGCTGGACCCCGGGTCGATCTACGGAAGCTACGTGGGGGAGTCCGAGGCCCGGCTTCGGAGCGCCTTGGACACGGTCGAAGCGATGGCGCCCGTCGTCGTCTGGCTCGACGAGATCGAGAAGGGCTTCGCCGCCGGTTCCGGCAGCGGTGACTCCGGCGTCAGTCAGCGGGTGCTCGGCACGTTCCTCCGGTGGATGCAGGAGCGTCCGCCGGGCGTGTTCCTGGTGGCGACCTCCAACGACGTCGAGAAGTTGCCCCCGGAGCTCCTGCGCCGTGGCCGGTTCGACGAGATCTTCTTCGTCGATCTGCCGCGCGCCGACGAGCGGCGGTCCGTCTTCGAGCTGCACCTGCGCAAGCGCAAGCGGGACCCGGCGGCCTTCGATATCGACGCCTTGGTCGGGGCTTCCGAGGGCTTCAGTGGGGCAGAGATCGAGGGCGCCATCGTGGGGGCCATGTATCGGGCCTACAGCGCAGGAAAGGAGCTCGAGACCCAGGACGTCCTCGCGGAATTGGCGCAGACGACGCCGCTGTCGCGTACCCGGGCGGAGGACATCGTGGCCATGCGGATGTGGGCGCAGGGTCGGACGACGCCGGCCACCGCAGCCGAGGAGGACCGGCTCGATTCCTCCAGATCTCCCCCGTCGTCGACGGAGGCATCCCCCGGATAGCCGACCCTCGTGTCTAAGCTCACGAGGGCCTGGGTAGGGAACACCTGTGCGGTTCCAGGCGTTTCTCATGAGGATAGATGGAAAGGCGGGATGGTGAAGGGACCGGATGTCCGGGCCGACGGGGAAACCCGTGCCGGGCCTCTTCACAAGACCTTCATGTCCGCCGGGCTTTACTTTTCGCCCGGATCCGCCTTACCATACGTACCTGCGGCCTGCCAACGCCTGTTCGTGCGTGCCCGGCGGCCGCCAGTGGAACATCGAGTTCCCGAAGACCGGGGACGGCGGCTGCCAGCTGCCGGATCGGCTTCGAGGGGGAGAGTGAGAAGGAATGCCTGAACCAGCGCGCCCGCTGGGTACCGACGATGCGGACGACCTCCGGCTGTACCTGGAGGCGGCTGCGCGCGAGCCACTCCTCACGAAGGAAGAGGAGGTCGAGCTCGCGATCCTCATCGAGCACGGCAAGGAGGCTGAGGACCGCCTGCGGGCGGGTCGCCTCCGCGCCGAGTCCAGCATCATGAAGGCGCGAAAGACCGTCCGCCAGGCCGAGGCCGCTCGTCAGCGCTTCATCATGGCGAACCTGCGTCTGGTCGTATCCGTGGCCCGCAAATACCAGGGCCAGGGATTGCCGCTGCTCGACCTCATCCAAGAGGGGAACATCGGGCTCATGCGTGCCGTCGAGCTGTTCGATTGGCGCCGAGGCTTCAAGTTCTCCACCTACGCGACGTGGTGGATCCGGCAGGGCATCACGCGAGCCATCGCGGATCGCTCGCGTTCGATCCGTCTCCCGGTGCACATCC